>NYTD01000269.1 GCA_002683315.1 Deltaproteobacteria bacterium
GGGCTTGTTGATCAAATGGGTGCCTCACAAGAACAAAGTTTATCTTCTTTCATGGAAGATACATTTTTTTCTCAGATGTTTGTCATTGCTCCTCCCGGAGCAGTCTGGAATTATTCGAATTTAAACTATATTGTTGCTGGATATGTTGCACAAGAGTACTCAGGATTGGAATATGATGAAATAATGAACCAAGAGATCTTTTCTCCGCTCGAGATGACGCGTACTTCATTTGATTCAAGCTCAGTACTTTCGGATGGGAATTGGGCTATGGGCAAAGCAGGAGAAGAGATTATTACTCCGTCTTCCTACGATACTCCTGCTTCTTGGCCTGCAGGTTTTGCATGGTCTACAGCACAAGATCTTGCTTCGTTTGGCCAGTTTATTCTGGATGGAAATACCGATGTAATGTCAGAAGATGCTCATCATGATTTTTCTTCCTCCCGTATTTCAATGGGAGTAATGGAAGAATATTTGATGTATGGAAACGGTATGATGCATTATGCTGGTATATCTTCCAATGCAGGATGGCATACACTTGAATTGATGTATCATAATGGCTCTATCCCAGGATACGGTGCAGCATTGTATCTTATTCCAGAACAAAATGCCGGCTTTGTTTCGCTGGTAGGTAGTACAGGGGCAGAACTTCCCTCTGCTGTTTTGGCTTCACTGGACTATTTTGGTCTTCCTCCAGCAAGAGACTTCCCATCAGAGGCTCTTCCTGAGAACGATTTTTCGATATATGAGGGTGTATATCAAGACAATTGGAATGTTGGAGAGGTTCGAATTACAGCAATGCCTTCAGGTCTTGAGGTGGAAATGCCTAGACTTGATGAGATGAATGTCATGTATGATCCACAATGGAGACCATACACAAAGCATAATTTTACAACAACGATTGATGGATATGATCTACTCGTTCGTTTTGAAGAGGGTGATACTGGACAGATGGAATATATTGTACATCGAGCGTTTGTAGCTCAGAGAACAGAGTAAAGAAAAGATTGTGAAACAAGATTACATTTCTCTTCGTATCGGTCATTTTTCAATATAAAATATTTTTTCCATCAGCTAGATTACTCATGAAAAATACAAAATAGTTTGGAGAATAGATGTTTCTTTTTTTATTGGCATGTTCAGACTACAGTTTACATCAAAAATCGGAAAAAGAATCAGCTCCTGTTATGGAACCTGAAGATGTTGTCGAAGAAGAACCATATATTGTTGTAGACCCAATGGCTGTATCATTCACGGGTATTTGTGGTGATTCCGAGAGTGCAGAATTAATGATTCTCAATGCGGGAGAAGGAGAATTGGTTATTCATGATATAGAGGTTCAAGCTTCGGGTTGGAGTATTCAAGAACCTGTATATCCATTGATTTTGGCGACAGGAGAAACCTATTTTCTTGAGGTGATCGGAGAAAGTGGAAGTGGAATCCTTTCAATCTATAGCAATGATCCGCAGACTCCTGGATTGTGGGTAGAACTCCAGGCAACAAAAGATATGCCTCCTGCATTACATATTCAAAATCCACAAGATGGAATGATTATTCCTGTTGAGGGTGCGTCTTTCGTTGCACAGGTTTCGGATTTAGAGGATGAATTGTCTCAAATGGTAGTATCATGGTTCTCTAACATTGATGGTCTACTGGATACAACCGTTATTGATGAGCATGGGAATTCTGTTTTGGAAGGGATTCTTCCCAGTCACGGAGCACAAGAAATAACGGCAATGGTTTTTGATTCTTGTGGGAATGAAGGACTTGATGTAGTAGGGGTGTGTCAACAATTTGGTTATGAAACAGAGAATCTAGATATATCGACATGGAATTTTGAAGGTTCTGCCCAGTGGGATAACAGTCTCGGGGTGGTTGAGTTAACCAACACATCCACAAATGTTGCGGGAACCGCCTTTTCAACGGCTTCTATTGTCAATGCTGAACAGGTAGAGATCGATTTTATGTTTTATGTTTCCGGAGGAAGTGGAGCGGATGGATTTTCTTTGACAGCTCTTGATGTCGATCGTATGACAGGTTTTGTGGGCTCTACAGGAGGAGGTATTGGTTATGCCGGAATGCCAGGATGGTCTATAGAAGTCGATACCTACTATAATTCCAACGACCCAACGTCAACAGATCATGTTGCATTTACTTTTGATGGAGCGGTAGGTAATCCCGTTATTTGGGCTCCGTTACCAGAGATGGAAGATGGACAATGGCATACCATGCGTGTAGAAGTCAATGCTCCACATGTGTTGGTAGAGATTGATGGAGTGGTTTATCTTGATCAAAACATTACGGGTAACCTAAACTTTCCTGCATACATCGGATTTACAGCAGCAACAGGTTCCCTAACTAATTATCATCGCATTGATGCTTTGACTGTTACAGAGCAGGTTTGTTCAGAGGAATAAAGAAGACAGCTGTATTTTATTTGATTGTTCTTGACGTAGGAGTCGAGATATTACTGTTTTATGATGTGTGAACTCATGATTCACCAATAAAGAAAGGCTGCCATTTGGCAGCCCTTATTATATGTGTGCAGTCTCTTATTCTACGGAAGGAGGCCCGCCAACAGGAGGAGGCCCGCCAACAGGAGGAGGTCCGCCAACAGGAGGAGGTCCACCAACAGGAGGAGGCCCAGCGTTGAGCTTGGTAGCTATTTCCGCTACTTCAGCTGCTGGTTTCCATGCAGGAAATCCATTTTTCCACACTTTATGATCGGCTTCAGGAGCTGCTTTTATCTTTTGCACTATTTGAGAGACAGGGATTTCAGACTGTCCAGAAGGTCCGTTGTAGTAGTAGGTCGGATCTGCTGCAGGTGGAGGACTGGGAGGAGCAGGAGGTAGCAGATTGGCAATTTCCGGAGCTTGATTCCATGGCTTCCATGAAGGCCATCCTTGTGTCCAAACAGAGTGGTTTCCATTTCGATTGCTCGCAATGAGCTGTGCTATTTCTTGTGCTGAGCCTTGGCGTTGTCCAGAAGGCCCGTTGTAGTGAAATATCGCCGCTGCAGGAGGGGGAGGAGGTGCTGCAGGAGCAGCATGCTGTTGCTGTCCTCCAAATCCACCAAAACCGCCCATAGAACCTGCCATCATTTGACCCATGGCCATTCCCATACCAGCATCCATTGCAGGATTGGCTGCACCAGGACGTGATGCCATGCTTTCCATGGCGTTCGCTGCTTTGAGTTGCGTGAGGGCACCGAGTTTATCTCCCATCATATTGATGCCAGAGAGATCATCAAGCATATTCATGACTTTTTCTGGCATGGAAACACGTTCAACAATGAAGTCTGTAAGGGATACTCCATATGTACTTTCAAATTTGGGGCTAATCTGCGATCGGATTGCATCACCAATTTCCGAGTATTGGGATGCAAGCTTTAGGATGGGAACTTTCATTTCGCCGAGTGTATCGATAAATGCACTGGATAACTTCTTTTTGAGATAGCGTCCGATTTCATCACTTGTGAATGCACCTTGGTTGCCCACGACTTCACGAAGAAATGATGCAGGTTGGGTGACTCTAAAAGCGAAACTTCCAAAAGCCCGTACATTGACAACGCCAAGTCGTTCATCTTCCATTGGTATTGGACCAGGCGTACCCCATTTTTGATCGAGGAAATTTCTTGTGCTTATGAAAAACACATCTCCTTTGTATGGTTGCTCCAAACCATATTTAATGGTTTCGAAGAAGCTCCAAATTGGGCTGGTTCTGGAAGCGAGATCATATGTCCCCGCTGAAAAAGGATCAGAGAAAACACCTTCTTTCATGAAAATGGCCATTTGTCCTTCTGCGACTACAAGTTTGGACCCATTGGTTATGACAGAATCTCTGCTGGGATGCTTGTGAATGATCTTATTGGAACCATCTTCTTTCCAATCAAATACTTTTAGAAAGGTATGATCTTTGGCGGTATTAAAAATATTGCTAAAAAAGCTCATTTTGTCTCCTGTGTTGCTTGTACGTTGGTGTTGTTGAATCGAAAACTGGCATGTGGTGCAAAGACAAATGCAAGTTGTTTGGTATCATTTTCCCGGAAGTTATCTAGTAAAGAGTCCACCACTGGTGTGAGCCATTGTGTGGGAAGTCCCACTTCTTTCCTTGAGTCACTTAATAGATCAGTAACTAAGATCAAGGGAGAATCAAAAAAGGACAGATTTTGTGTAAATGCAGATATCTGTTTATGATCCACTCCGGCGATAAGCCAATCAATAGATGTGCATTGTTGTGTATAGGATTGAAACCAACTCTCTTGCTGAAGACGATGTAAGGCTAGATTGGCATGTACTAATTTGGCACCGCTTGGAAATGTTAATTGTGCTACCCTAGGCATGCTTTTGGGCATGGAATGTTTGGCAAGTATTTTTTTGAAGGCGCTTCGGGGATGACGAATACCCGCACGTATACGTTCAACTCCCTCTGGCCAGACCCAAGCGGGAAAAGGCTCATATGGAGTGAGAGATATAGAGATATCCTTGTATGTCCCTGTATCTGCATAGCCTTGAAACTCTCCAAATGATCGTAGCCAGTCTATAATCTCTTGGGATGCGACAACGACTGGTTTTTTTCCTTCGGAGATGGCTTGGGCTGTATCGTTGATCCGACTGGGATCGGGGGCCAGGAGAATGACAAGATCTTCCGTTTCTATATTTTTTATGGGATCAAAGTGAATATTTCCTTGTGCCCAACTCAGCCACAGATGACAATAACCTTGATGCTCTATACGTAATTTCCATGAGATATTATCTGTCATCATTTCCTCAAAAAATTGAACCGTGATCATTATGTACGAATGTCTATATCGCTATGTTATGAATACAGGTAACTGATTATGAAAAATCTTTTATCATTATTCAGCAAGATTGTCTTTCTTGTTTTTTCTTATTTCAGATTCAAATATGTTTCCACCTCCCATCGATATTCCAGACCACCTAATTCGTGTTGATACTCCCTTTCATGAACAAGCCATCGCCTCTAGTGTAACAGGTTCTCTTCTTTTGGAACCCCCTACATATGGAAAATGGAAGTATGAGGATTTTGCTGTTGTGGATGAAGAGCCTGTACAGATGTGGTCAGATATTCGATTGGCGGAAGTTTTGAATGTACATCCTTGGAGAGATAGGGGGTATGAAGGTCAAGGAGTTAAGCTTGCTGTGTTTGATATAGAATGGTTTGGAGAGGAGTTTACGCCGGAGCTTTCGCAGGCAAAAACGCACGATTGCTTTGTTCATCCATCATGTATGATGCCTATAGATCCAAACGGGGTTCATTTTAGCAATGAGCGAGGTAAGCATGGAATAGCATGTGCACAGGTGGTTTTGGATATTGCTCCGAAAGTCGATTTACACCTTGTGAGGGTTGGGTCTCGAACCACCTTTGAAAATGCTGTAGATTGGGCAATTCGTGAAAAGATAGATGTGATCACGATGTCTCTTTCATTTTTTAATGAAAGTTTTTACGATGGCACAGGCCCAATCGCAGAGCAAGTAGAGCGTTTGAATGCGGCAGGAGTTTTATTGGTTACATCTGCAGGGAATTACGCTCGTAATCACGTGAGAGATTCTTTTCAAGATGTAGACTTGGATGGTTGGCATGAATTTGATCATGGCAGTGAATATCTCCCTGTATACTACACCCCAGGGATTCATCGTGTGAACTTTTTATGGGATGAGTTTGGTCATTGTGGAATCAGCGATTTCGATATCTACATTTGGTCACCATCTGATCTGTTGGTAGGAAAAGGTTTGGATGAGCAGTCTGTTGATGGCAGCAGATGTTTATCGGGTGAGCGAGTGGTAGTCACAACAGAGGAAGAAGGATGGCACTATATTCAGGTTCGTCGAAATCGAGGTGGTGTCAATGCCACGTTGGATATTATGGCTCGTGGAGGACGAGTATATTACAACGAACGTGATGATTCGCTAACTGATCCAGGCTCAAGTCCATATGCATTTACCGTTGGAGCGGCCAACTTGGAAGAATATTTTTCTGGTTCTGTGGAGCCTTTTACCTCTCAAAGTAATCGAAAACCAAATATCATAGGCCCCGATGCGATCTCAACACCTGTATATGGTGGTTGGGGCTTTTATGGTACTTCAGCATCGACGCCAGCGGTGGCTGGACTTGTTTCTGTTCTCTTGAGTGCATATCCCGATAAGTCTCCGTTTTGGGCAGCCCAAATTCTACAAAATCATGCTTATATACCGGTCCTTTCACAGCAAAGCGAGATCTACTTAGGATCTGGATATGCTCGTCTACCTGATCCCTCATCAAGAGGAGGGTGTACAAAGCAAGGACTTTTTGTACCCATTCTTCTGTTAGGATTGAGAAAAAGACGTAGGCGAGACCAAGAGAAATAGGATACGATAGGAACAGATTTGTATTTTTGGAGATTACAGTGTATCCATTTCTATTTCTTGTTTCGTGCGAAGAACCCGTAGAAATCCGAACATTATCTTATTCCTTTATAAAAGCGAATACCGTTGTTGAGGTTCAATCCGTTCCTGTTGGATATACCGATGAGTTGAGAGCAACATTTCGTAGTGTCAATGAGTATGGTGCATCAATCGCTTCTTCTGATGTGATTTCGTACTATGTAGGCGATTCCAATGCAGAAGGACAGGTTTTTACGGATGCTTTTGGTTATGCTCGTCCTGTTATTGGTGAGGGAGGATCGGTATCTCTCTCGACCACAGAAGATAAATTCTTTCCATACATTCAGTCTGAAAATCAAGCGCTAAAGCTTCCTCAAATAACTCCTTTGGAATCCCAACCAGATATCGTAGAGCGAGGGACGGATGGATTTCTATTAACGTTTGGTTCCCAGTTGCATTGGCAGTCTGCATTGATGGGCTCACAATCCTATTCTGTATTGAATGCTGATGGAGATATATTGGGCTTATGGTCTCGTCATTTGGACGGTGATGGTGTGTTGGATGCTGTAGTGTGGACGGAACAATCCGTATTCTTGATGCGAGGAGTTCCAGATGGTGGAATGAGCTGGGGAGGAGGACTTTCCTTTGAAGATCGAGTGGTTGCAGTGTCTGCAAGTGATCTTAATGGAGATCGAATTTTTGATCTTGCGATCGGAGTAACTTCAGATACAGACTCTATTGTTGCTCTGTTCCATTCTGATGGCAATTGGGGGTATATTAAGGGGGAAGAGATGCTTCAACCTTATCCTTTGGAGGCAATGGTAGCTGAAGATGAAAATCGTGATGGTCGAGCAGATGTGAGTCTTATCGATGAAAGTACAGGATATGTACGTCGATACACCTATGATAGTGCAGGGTGGGCTGGAGGACTCCCTTCGATTATCGAACCAAGTCAGTTTATCGCTCCAAAGGGGAGCCACATGCCTCCTATGATTGATCTAAACGCAGATGGCCGAAATGATTTGTTGGTAGTAGGACCAGAAGGAGCCAATACTCAAGATCTTGTGTTCTTTATCATTCAAGAATCATTTGTGATTTTTCGTCAGCAGTATGCTTCTTTTCTAGCAGAATATGCAGATATCGATCACAATGGCTCAACCGATATACTTACCTTTACAACAGAAGGACTGCGGTATCTTTGGTATGGTACAGATACAGGAGAGTTTACGGCCAATACCTTCACCGGATTTGGAGATAAGCGTCCTTTTTCAATTCTTGATGCAGATAATGATGGGATTACCGATGTTGTGTTTTTTGGAGAGCAGTTGCTACTTCAGCCGGGTTCATGGAGTGATGAAGGAGCATGGCGGATCTCTCCAACGATATGGACAAGCTATGATAATCGCTTCACAGAAGACTTTGTAGTAGGTGACTTTGATGAAGATGGTGTTGTTGAGGTTGTTGGATTTATCATGACAGGTGTCGAAGTGAAGATCGAGACGTCTGAATTAACACTTGGTGCCGAGGAAAATTTCCTTACTTCTGTTGATGTGTATCCATTTGCAGGAGATCTATCCGATGGTCTTGATTTTGCGCAGTGTGGCAATGATCTTATTGCGTTGACGAGAAGAGCGGAAGGTGGAGGAGATTTCGTGTATGAGGTTCGCCGATTCAATGTTGTTAATAATGAATTGAACCGACGTGCCTCTCGTGGGTTGTCTGGTGAACTTCGTATGGATTGTACCGTTGTTGATAACCAGACATATATGGTAGTTGGAACAGGAGCTGATTGGAGACTCCTTCGAGATGATATGTCTGAAATTGATACAGGTCCAAGTGCAAATTGGGTTGATATTGCAGTAGGTGATATAGACAACGCAGGTAGTTTGGACGTTCGTGGTTGTGATACAGCGGATTGTCGTATTGATATGGCCGATCTAGATGGAGATGGTCTAGATGAAGTAATCATCAACAGCGGAGACATTACAGTAGAAGGATGGGATACAACCGTAACGCTTTCTCAGCAAGGCCCGCATCGTATAGTTGATGTAGATGGTGATGGTTTTTTTGAGTTATTGGTACACAACGCTCAAGGATTGTGGGTTTTTCGAGGTTCTGCAGGTGGATTACTCCCTCCTTTTGGACTTCAGATTAATACGGATACATCGATTCCAGCACATTTTGTAGATATCGATGGTGATGGCGTTCGTTCTCCAGTTGTTTTGCGCGATAATGGTAAACTTGCACATCCAAAGCAGTAACGATTGAATCGTAGTTAAGAACTTAGATTTTTTCGAGCCTGATTATCGTATTTTTGATGAAAGAGATCGGAAAAAAATATCCGAGGTGCTTTATAAAGATTTTTGCGAAATTGTTTTCTTCCGATTTTATAGAGTATTTTTGAGTATACTTGCGTATATTCCTGTTCTATCTGGTTTTCATATTCTTTGAATTTCGCAGGATTACTCCCCAAAATACTCATGTCGCAATCCAAAAAGAGTCGTTCTTCTTGATCAAGATCTTTTCTTTGTAGTTGACCGTGAAGAGCGGTTTGTCGAATGAGGTGCATTGTACGAGGAAGAAAATTTTTTCCATTTGGGATGTATTTGAGGATATGTTTTTGTGCAAATATCGCGCTTTGTTCTTCATTGTCTTTGGCTCCATACTCATAGATGATGTCGTGGTATAAGAAGGCCAAGTATACAGCACAATGATTCTCCCAAAGATTGTGGATAGAGTGATATTGCTCAATTAGCGATTCGACATGCTCAATGGTATGATAAAAGCGTTTGGGCTTGGTATACTGCTCTTGAATTTCTTGTTGCATGATTAAGGGGATTGAGAGAGGAGGGTTGGTAAAGATATTCATTGTGAAACTTGGAGAATGGCTTGAGAATAGGGCTGGATGTTTCCGTTGATCCAATCTAAAGTGGAGGTTGTTTCA
>NYTD01000270.1 GCA_002683315.1 Deltaproteobacteria bacterium
ATCACGCCCAGATTCCACTTGATGCATGCCGGACACCTGTATTGGAAGGGGCAAACATTGCTTGGGAGAGAAGAAATGATTCTATTTTACCAGAAGAGGTACGGCTTGACTACATCCGTCCCCCAGATGCAAAGATTCCAAAAAATGTAGGGCAGGTTGTAGGCACACCTGCACAAGAGGAGAGATAAAATGAGCTTAGGATACGTCGTAGCAGTGATAGGTGCAACAGGGTTTGTCGGAAAGGAATTGGCCACAGCAATTCATAAAAGTGATATCCCAATTCGAATTTTGAAACTTTTTGGAAGTGCCAAAAGAGTGAGTGAAGATATTTATCTTGATCATGATCGATTTCCTGTGCATCCTCTCTCTTCTGACCCTCTGGCCAACGCAGAGTTTGATAATGTCGATATCGTATTCTTGGCAACCCCCAAAGAGGTCAGTGTAAAGCTGGCACCGATTTTTCTTGATGAAGGGATTACTGTTTTTGATATTGGAGGTTGGGTATATGAAGGAGCACCAAAGTTCATTCATGGTATGAGTCTTCACGAAGAGTTTTTTACGGATGAACGTTATGTTTCTATTCCACTTTCCCCGGCATATCTTCTCTCTCAGATGATATGGAGGCTCCGAGAATTTGGAGTACAAGGAGCGCGTGCTCATATCTCCGTTGGTGCTTCTTATAAAGGAAGAGAAGGCGTAGAAGAGTTATCTGGACAGGTGGCCGCCGTATATAATTATCGTGATGCACCACGACAAGTCTTTACACAAGGCCTTGCTTTTGATCTTGCGCCATCGACACGTGGAATTAAAGAAGAAGCAGATCTGATCCGAGTACAAGTGGCACACATCTTAGATATGGAAGAATCTTCCTTTGATATTTCCATGCTGTATACACCCATTTTTTCAGGTCTAGGGATTCAGGTCCAGATTATTCTTCGCAATACAAATCTTGAAGAGATCCAAGAAGCCTTGACGGGTGGGTTTATAGGTTGGAGTGCCAATCCTCACGGTCCGAAATCATTAATGGGTGGATCGGGTGTGCAGTTTGGTCATCTCCGTCATGATGGTTTGGGGCAAGGGATTCACCTGTGGTTGACAGCAGATGGTATTCGTGCAGGTGTTGTGGATAATTGTGTGGGTGTTCTTTCCAGCTTGATTGAGCAAGGTGCCTTATGATCGCTTTATTGTGTGCATGGTCTTTGGCCCAAGAGGTTGTGTGGGAAGACACACTGACTACCGGTATCAATGATGTTGTCGTATCAGAGGATTTGTCTTCGGTGGCATTTATCGGTACCGATATGAGCTATGTCCTTTCGACACTTTCATGGGATGTTTCCGAGGTGTCTGCGTGCGGAACATTTTCTATGGCGGGTGGTGTCTTTATTGATTCATTATTGCATATTGGTTGTGACGATGGAAGCATCTCTACATATGATGGATCGAATGTGGTCCAAAATGTATATGTACTGGATGCATCTTCTGTGATGGGACTATGGACCAACAACGATTATTTGTATGCCCTCGCGAAAAGTGACTCTGGTGGAAATCCTCGTGTGCATGCGGTTGACCTATCCAGTGGGCAAGAGCTTAGTGGCAATTTTCCTTCAACACTGGGCTATAGTGGGTATCAAGATGCTGAGCGTGTCGGTAATTTTTTGATTATTGCGCAAGGAAGTGCCAGTGTCTCAAAAGTAGATTTATCTAGTGGAGGAGCTACACGTGATAATCAAGGTCCTACAGCCGTATCGCTAAGTGATGTTTTGTTTGCTCCAACAGGAACGAATGCACTGATCGCTGCAGGAAATGGTGGAATCATTCGGTTTTTGACAGCCAGCAATGATACGCAATATGCACTGAATCTCAACGATTGGACCGATATTACCGCACTGGCGATTTTTAATGAGTATTTGTGGTTGGCAGACGGACAAACTTTACGAGCGCATGATGTTGCGGGAAATGGTGCAACAATAGGTACAGAAGAACGATTGGCTTTGTCTTTGTCTAGCGCGGTGGTCGAAATGGCAGCATTAGAAGATCATCTTCTATATGCTTCATCTGATGGTGCCTATGGAATTATTAGCTCTCTTCCATGGATAGACATTATCTCCCTTGTGAACAATGGAGATGGAACTTATACCATTACATGTACATCGACACAAGAAGGAGAATATCAATTACTACTCGGAAATGCGGGAACGGGCACTGAGATATCATCTGGAAGAATACAGGCTGCAGTAGAGACAGAGATTGTTTTTGATGAACCTTCCGATCTACAAGAGGGTGAAAATCGTCTTTGGTTGGATGTCGATGGTGGTCATGATAGTGTTGTGTTGGAAATTGATACGCCTCCAGACCAAGTTGTTCTTTCCGACGATTCTTTGAAGTCGGGGAACAATAAGTTAAGTCTCTCTTTTTTGGGGTTGGATGTCGCGGATATAGAATCATACCAAGTATACCTCTCCACAGAAGATTTTTCACTCAGTGAATACGAGACAGGCGGACCTGATTTTACGGTATTGTCTCAAGAAGATCTGCTTGTTTCCGCTACGGAAACGATTGCGGTTGATCTATATCCTTTGGAGAATCAAGTAGAGTATTTTGTTGCGGTTCGTGCCATTGATCAAGCAGGAACACAAGGTCCAATAAGTAATGTCGTATCCGCAATTCCAAAACCGAGTTATGGTGTATCTGAACTGTCTGGAGAAGCGGGTGGTTTCGCAGGATGCGCAAGCACAGGAGAAAAAATGATGGGATGGATGATGTTGGTTACGCTCGGCGTTTTGGCTCGTAGAAAGGCTATGGTAGTATTGATGACGATTCTTTTTGTTTACGCATTACCACAGCGTGCCATGGCAGCTGATCAGTTTGGAGAGCAGGCCTCGTGGACGAGCAAGGCGTATTCGATTGATTACAGTATGACTCAATTTGATTCACAAGCGATTCAGGCCGTTTTTGGATCTGAAGAGATGTATCCAGGATTGAATTTGGGAGCATCTTTTCAAGTTTTACGTGTTTTGGATATATCGAGTGGACTAGGACTGTGGAGAAAAAGTGGATTGATGGTACAAGAAGATGGTTCTTCTTCTAGTGATACACAAACATTGACAATGATTCCCCTTCAATTGTCTGCAGGACTACGTTTGGATTTTTTTCGTAATCAGATCATTGTTCCATTTGCAAATGGTGGTATCGATTATTGGCTGTGGCAAGAAGATTGGACGCAGGGAGAAACCCAAGAGAAGCTTTCTGGTGGAAAGATGGGCTGGCATTATCGAGCAGGCGTAGAAATACTTCTTGATGTTTTTGATTCATCCTCGGCATCGATGTTGGATGTTCGATACAAGATCAAAGACACGTATCTGGTGCTTTCCTATCAAAACCAAGAAGTCGGAGATGACGGTTTGATGTTCAATGGTGAGAGCTATATGATTGGCTTGCGGATGCAGTACTAGCTATGCAAAGCTGGCGCATCGATTTGTGCTGGGACGGTGCTGCGTATTGTGGTTGGCAAAGACAAAAAAATGGTTCTTCGATTCAGGAGATGGTTGAAAAAGTCTTGTACCAGTTGTTTGGTGGAGAAGAAATAACGACTTTGGCAGCAGGAAGAACGGATGCAGGTGTTCATGCTATGCAGCAGATCGTATCTTTTGATGCTGAAACCGATCGCAGTGAATATAGGGTATATCGTGCATTAAATGCTCTTTTACCCAATGATATTGGTTGTCTTCGTGCGCAAAAGATGCCAAAGGGGTTTCGTGCGAGAAATGCATCAAAGAAAAAGATGTATCGGTATCGTGTCTTGAATCGAGATATTCACGATCCTTTGCGACGCGGTCGTGTATGGTGGGTGAGGGATTCACTCTCTATTGAGCGGATACAAGAAGAAATCTCTTCATTTGTAGGAGAACATGACTTTGCAGCATTTCGTTCTTCAGGGTGTACTGCCAAAGGGAGTACAAGATTGATAGATTCGTTTCATTGTTTTGTTGATGGTGATGAGATTATTTTTGAAGTGATCGGAAAAGGATTTTTGAGACATCAGGTTCGGATCATGGTTGGAACCTTGATTGATATTGGGCGTGGAGTCTTGCAAGAAACCTCTATTGTAGATCTTTTTCATGTGAAAGATCGTACATGTGCAGGGATGACAGCACCGTCTCATGGTCTATATTTGGTGTGGACCTCGTTACAAAATGATGAAAACACTTAGATTATGCTTGAGAATCTTGACATGATACTCGTTGCACGATAAGTGCCAATGGTATGTCTGGATACCTATTTTTGGTATTCTCGTTTTCTGTGTTTGCAATATTGCAGTCCAAAAGAAAACAAAGCACAAAAACTCTAAAATCTTCATGGTGAAATATGAAAACAACCATTACAAATGAAGCCAACGTGACACGTCACTGGTACATTATTGATGCAAAAGATCAAACTGTTGGTCGACTTGCGACCCGAATCGCTGTCGTTCTTCGTGGAAAACACAAGCCTACATTCAGCCCACATGTTGATGGTGGAGATTATATTGTTGTGATCAATGCTGCACATCTTCGGTTGACAGGCAAAAAAATGGATACAAAACAGTATCACCAGTACAGTGGATACCCAGGTGGTCTTCGTTCACAAACAGCACGAGAGTTACTTGCAACATATCCAGATCGTGTCCTGACATCTGCGGTCAAGGGAATGCTTCCCAAGAATCGTTTGTCTCGTCAGGTTATCAAGAAATTAAAAATCTATGGTGGAGCAGAGCACCCACATGATGGGCAGCAACCACAACCATTTCCTTCTTACGTCAAATAAAAGAGTATATCGATGAGTTTAGAACAATATTATGGAACAGGACGCCGTAAGTCCTCTACAGCACGTGTATATCTTCGTCCAGGCAAAGGAAACTTTGTTGTAAATCGCGCAGATCTCAACACTTATTTCAATCGTGACAGCCTTAAGCTTATGATGAATCAGCCTCTTGAGCTTGTGAGCCTCGTAGATAAATTTGACATTCTGGTCAATGTAAAAGGTGGTGGAAAATCAGGTCAAGCAGGAGCGATTCGATTGGGTATTGCTCGTGCTCTTCTTCAATATGATCCAAATCTTCGTTCTAGCCTCAAGAAGCAAGGAATGTTGACACGAGATGCACGTAAAGTTGAGCGTAAGAAATACGGTCAGCCAGGTGCTCGTAAGCGATTCCAATTCTCTAAGCGTTAATCAAAACACGTTAAATATTAGCCCCATTCTTGGGGCTTTTCTTAATTTTGGGCTTTGTTCATAAGGACGTTACATGAAAAAAAATAAGAAATTTATCTTCGTTACAGGCGGCGTAATGTCTTCACTTGGAAAAGGGTTGTCAGCTGCTGCGATAGGAACTTTGTTGGAAGCCAGAGGATTGCGGATCTGCAATGTAAAGATGGATCCTTATATCAACGTCGATCCAGGAACGATGAGTCCGTATCAACATGGTGAGGTATTTGTTACTGATGATGGTGCGGAGACCGACTTAGATTTGGGACATTACGAGCGATTTACAACAGTCCGAATGAAGCAAAAACATAGTTTTACAACGGGTCGAATTTATCAAAATGTTATTCAACGTGAACGAAGTGGTGATTATTTGGGGAAAACGGTTCAAGTGATTCCTCATATCACTGATGAAATCAAGAGAATGATATGGAATGCAGTAGAAGACACAGATCTTGCTATTATTGAGATTGGAGGGACGGTTGGAGACATTGAATCTCTTCCCTTTTTGGAAGCGATTCGCCAGATGAGACTGGATGCTGGAGAAAAGAATGTTTTATTTTTACATCTAACACTCGTTCCTTTTATTCCTTCATCTGGAGAGATGAAAACCAAGCCAACACAACATTCGGTTCGTATGCTTCGCGAGATAGGGATCCAGCCGAATATTTTATTGTGTCGCTGTGACCGTCCGTTACCGCAAGAATTGCGTACCAAGATCTCGAGGTTTTGTGATGTTCCCGTACAAAATGTGATTGCAGCTCCAGATGTGTCTAATATTTATTCTCTTCCGCTGGTATTTTTTGATCAGGGCTTGGATCAGCGTATCTTAGATGCTATGGGAATATGGACTGGCCTCGCACAGCTTGAAAGATGGCGGATGACGATTGAAAGAAGTATGGCAGCCAAAAAAGAAGTAGTGATTGGGATTGTTGGTAAGTATGTACACTTGACGGATACCTACAAATCACTCAATGAAGCACTCAAACATGGTGGAATCCCCAATAATACCAAAGTACGTTTGCTTTTTGTTGACTCAGAGACACTGACAAGTGAGGACAATTGTATTCAGGCGTTAAGTGATGTTGATGGCATCTTGGTTCCTGGTGGGTTTGGTTCTCGAGGAGTGGAGGGTAAGATTTTGGCTATTCAATATGCTCGGACACAGCGAATTCCATTTTTTGGAATCTGTCTGGGGATGCAATTGGCAGTAGTAGAATTTTCTCGATCTGTATTGGGGTTACCTGATGCTAATTCTCGTGAATTTAACTCGGAAGCAAAAGACGTTGTAATAGATCTGATGGATGAGCAGCATGAAGTGACACAAAAAGGAGGGACCATGCGTTTGGGGGCATATCCTTGTGTACTGGCAAAAAGTTCTCAAGCATCAAGTATCTATCAATCGGAAGAAATATCTGAGCGTCACCGTCATCGCTATGAAGTAAATCCCAGCTATTTTTCTCGTTTGGAAAAGGCAGGTTTACAGATTAGTGGTCGCAGTCCAGATGGGAAACTTGCAGAGATGGTAGAGCTTCAAGATCATCCATATTTTGTAGCTTGTCAATTTCATCCAGAGTTTCAGAGTCGATTTCTAGAGCCTCATCCCTTATTTGTTCATTTTATTGCTGCATCTCAGTTTCATGGAGAAAAGAATAAGACATAAAAAGTAGAGTATGGTATACTATTTGCAAGGAGTATTCTCTTCACTTATACTGGGGTTGTCATGGAGCTGAAAGCGCATCTATTGCAGCAGCAAAAATTAGTCATGACAATGCAGATGCGACAAGCGATTCAAGTTCTTCAGCTCAATAACCAAGAGATTGAGCAATTGATTGAGGAAGAGCTTCTCTCCAATCCAGCAATAGAAGAGAATGTTGCTAGAGAGACGATGAGCGAAGGCGAAATCTCGGCCCAAAAAGATCTACAAATTCTTCAAGCAGAGCTTCTTGAAGAGAAGAATAACCAGCAAAGCGATGATGGTGGACTATGGGAAGCGATACTGAGTGGAGAGCATCGAGACATAGGGAAAGGGAGTAGAAGAGGGTATATATATGAGGATATTCCTCCCATAGAGATGAATTATTCCGTTTCTTCGACACTGTTGGAAGAACTCCTCGCACAGCTCCGATTGGAGTATTGTACAGATGAAGAACGCCGTGCCGCAGAATTTATAATTGGGAACTTGGATCATCGAGGGTATTTGGACTGTACGTATCACGAAGTTCAAAAGCACATGAACGTAGAGCTTGATGATGTTGAGGGTGCGATTCTTATCATTCGAGAACTTGACCCGATTGGTTGTGGAGCTCGATCATTGCAAGAGTGTCTGCAGTTTCAAGTTGAAATACTGTATCCCGAAGATGATGATTTTGTCGTAATCGTGACCAAGCATCTTGATGCCATTAGGAGAAAGGCGTACTCACAGATCGCAACAGCACTGGATATGCATGAAGAAGATGTAGAAGAATATCACAAAATGCTTCAAGAGCTTGAGCCTCATCCAGGTCGCCCGTATGATGATACTCCTCAGCAAGTAATTACAGCCGATGTAAAGGTAATGAAAGTGGGAGAAGAGTGGCAGGTTCTTACAGAGGATAATGGTCTTCCTCGTATTCAGGTCAATCAACTGCTTCAAAA
>NYTD01000271.1 GCA_002683315.1 Deltaproteobacteria bacterium
ATCAGCTCGATCGCTTTCACTAGAAAGCCTCGAGACCAATCTACGAGACTGAGACATACTCTGTTCCGCACGCTCCATTTCCCCTGTTTCTGTTTGAAACCGAGCCAATCCTACTGTCATAGATACCCAATAGCGTGGATTTCTATTTCCTTGAATTGCATGGATCGCTGAATTTTTCAGCTCCTTGACAATCTCTTGTTCTTCTTTGAATGCAGGGACAAGATCTAAAAACATTGCATATTGCTTCCAAGGATAGATGACCTCTTTGGCATAGGCATATGCACGATCTCGGATTTGCTTCGCATCCTCGTATAGCTTCATGGCTCGCATTTGCTTTTCAAGAGTGATCAATAAAGACGCCTGATTCGCTATCTCCGAAAAAGAATCGATAAGGCGTAATCCATTTTCAAAATCATGATGAAGGATATACTCTTCTGTCACTTTTACCAATACATCTTCTATACGTTGATTCTGTTTTGATATCTCCTCTATTCGCAGCAATGTTTTTATTGCTGCGTCTTGACTTTGTATCAATCTTTGCTGCCTTGCAATCGCCCACATCGCATGCCCTTTGGGTACTGGTTCGGAAATAAAATCAGAAAAAGTCAATAAATTTTGAAGAAGTAAAGGATCTTTGGTTGTTTCTTGATTGCACACCTCGTATACAATCGCACGAATGTCATTACATCGATTATAAATGGGAGCCAAGTTCAATTCAGGCCAACAAAAGCAGATCTCTTGTATCCACGTTGCTGCAAAAGAAGAAGGAACAAACTCATCCCAAAAGATAAGGTTTTCTGGAATTGTATCTTCTAAGAATAAAAGGATGCGTTCTGCACTATGAATTGATGATGATTCTCTTTGTGCTTCCACTTGTAACAGCATCATACATGCCAAAAGAATTCCTTCTTCGCGAAGTACTGATATCCGCAAAAAAACATCATCAAGTACATCTGGGTCTTTTTGAAACATGCGAATCGCAATATGAGCATCTTGAATGGTATCCAGACCAAATCGTCCCGCTTTAATTACCAGTGAAGCCAACCGGACGTCAGATTCATGTCCTATATCTTGGATTTGATGTGCAATACCGATTTTGAGTGTCTCATAGCTTGCACTCTTTTCTCCTTTTTGCTGATATTGTTCTTTGAAATAATCTTTATCTTGCATCAAGGCCCACAATCCATCGGAATCAGGAATACAAGCATAATGATAGGCTACATGTTTCAATCGATATGTATACAAAGAACTGTTGTTGGTATCATCGCGATGACTTAGCAATCGGTGTGTGTGGATACGAGTTGTATAACGAAAAATAGACATAATCACCCAATAGATATTCTTGTTGGTACTTTCTATACTGTAAAAAATAGATATAGTCTGGTATTACCATAGGAGATGACATTACACTATTATAAAGAGTACAGTACTTAGAAAACAATGGAGCTTTTCATGCCGTTTCTATTTTACCTTTTCGCTTGCCGATCTGACGAGGGACTAAAAGCCTACAACAGTAATCCTCTTATCACCATTACATCACACACAACCGGCGCTGAGATATTAGAAGGAAATGTGGAAATATTCACTGCGCAAGTCTCTGACCCCAACCATGACACATCCGTCCTTGAAGTACAGTGGCTTCACAATCAAGATGTCATTTGTGACTGGAGCACTGTAGATGATTCGGGACAAAGTTCGTGTTCCATCACCATCACCATAGATTCCACGGAGATTCTCGCACAAGTACAAGACCCAGAAGGAGCGGCTGGAACTGCTCAAATCAATCTTGATGTCTTTCCTACCGAAGCGCCACGAGCACAAATCACGAATCCTCTAAGCTCTGGGATATACTATTCCGACCAAAAAATCACTTTTGAAGGCTCGGTATCAGATACAGAAGATGATGACGAAGCCCTCGCCGTATCATGGCATAGCGATATTGATGGAGATTTGGGTATTGCCGAAGAGCCAAGCAATACAGGTGCTGTAATTGGGTACACATATCTAAGCGAAGGAGAGCACGCGATAGAGCTTCGAGTGGAAGACAGCACAGGAAAAAGTGATACAGATAGTGTTCTTATAAATGTTGGCCCCCCCAATTCAGCTCCTACATGTTCTATTCTAGAACCCATCAATGGTACTTCGGTTTCTCAAGGTTCATTTGTAACTTTTGAAGGCTTGGCAAATGATGTTGATGTCTCTCCTTCTTTTCTCTTTGTTACGTGGTCTTCAGATAAAGATGGGGAAATCGGTTCATCCACTCCAAACAGCGATGGAAGCATTCTTTTTGCCTATGCTGATCTCTCCGTAGATATCCACGCCATTACTCTTACAGCCACTGATGAAGTCGGGGCTACATGCACCAACAGTATCTTACTTACAGTTGGAACCGCACCAAGTATCAATATCACCAGTCCAACCAATGGAGACGTGTATGCCCAAGGAGATTCCATTTTGTTCTCCGCAACGGTCGCAGATGAGCAAGACTCGGCTGGAGATATCTCGCTCAATTGGGAACTTGATGGAACCCCCTTTTCTTCACAGGGAGCAACTTCCACTGGAACAGCGCAATTTATAGACAGCACATTGCCAGCTGGAACCCATACACTCATCGTAACAGCAACAGACAGCAGTGGGCTTGATGCAGATGCTCTGGTCTCATTTACCGTCAACGGACTCCCCAGCACTCCAACGGTGATATTATCTCCCATCCCAGCCTATACAGATACCAATATATCAGCCCTTGCTTCAGGCTCTGTTGACCCAGAAGGAAGTACCGTCACATACACGTACCAGTGGCTAAAAAATGGAGTCATCCATAGCAACACAAGCTCTATTTTATCCTCCATCGATACGCTAAAAGGAGAGCTATGGACTGTACGTGTAACACCCAATGATGGAATAGGCGATGGGGAGACTGGCGAAGAGAGCATTATCATTTCCAATACGCCTCCTCAAATCTCCACAGTTACCATCTCTCCCAATAGTGGTGTTTTCAATGACAGCATGCTAACATGTGCTGCAACAGCCACAGACCCTGATGAAATCCTCACTCCCACATACGAATGGAGCATCAATGGTTCCATCATTGCAAATGGTGCGAACATAAACCTCGGAACCCAAAGTGTAAACGCCAATACGCTGATTGATTGTACAGCAACTGTCGAAGATGATGAAGGAGAAAGTGCGGTAGGCTCTGCGAGTGTCACGACAGAAAACCGACAAAGCGAAGTAACTTCCCTATCGCTCTCACCTGCCATCATCTACACCAATGATACGGTTACAGCCAACACCTCATTTTCCGATCCAGATGGACAAAGTGTGACTGCGACATATGAGTGGCATGTTATCGATTCTGCTACAGGAACTGATTCCGTTGTTCAAAACAATGCAGACTACACCCTCAATGGAACTTTGAACTTTCAAAAGGATGACCAAGTCTATGTTCGCGTCACACCCAATGATGGAATAGACGATGGGATCGATGATACATCTGTAACCTTGACAGTGAGCAATACTCCGCCAACCGCTGCACAAATTTCTATATCACCATCTCCCGCAAGTATACATGATGATCTGGTATGTACCATTGACACAGCTTCTGATGATGAAGATGCTGATTCTATCACGTATACCTACGAATGGAGTGATTCCAATGGAATACAGCTCTCTACATCTTCGAGCAGCTTCACAGATACTCTTCCTTCTTCTTTGCTCAGCGAAGATGACTGGATATGCTCCGTAACACCCAATGATGGGGATGATGATGGTACAACCGCAACGAGCTCAGTCACCGTAGAAGGTGGTTGTTCAAGCCTCTCATTTGATGGGATCGATGACAGTGTGCTTCTTGGAAACACGCAAAACATGCTTTCTTTGACCAATACATTCAGCGTATGTACATGGGCTCATCTAGAAGACTATCCTCTTTCAGCCACCTATGGAATCGTAGATTTGGAAGCCACTCGATCTAGCTCTCCAATCCTAAACTCTGGAATCGCGATTGAGATTGGTACAGATGGTCGTGTTCGGGGTCATTATGGGACGGGAACATTCCCCAATGAAGAAGCAACCTATTCCAACACAATTTTGGAAACAGAACGGTGGTATCACATCTGCCTGACTCGGGCACAAGCGGATGTCCAAATCTATATCAACGGTCTTTTGGATGAAAGCAATACGCTATATGCAGATGATTTGGTTTTCGATGGTGGAGCGTATGAGACAGATATTTATCAGCTTGGGCTGTACTCTCGAAATGGAGCCGCACATTCCTATTTTCACGGAATGATTCGAGAAGTAGGCGTATGGGACTCTGTGTTGAGTGGTTCTGAAATTGCATTGCTTCGCGATCAAGGGGTATCTGGATTATTCACAACTCCTGTTTCATTTTGGTCTTTGGATGAAGGAGCAGGAACCGTTGTTACAGATCTCGGTTCAGGTGGGAATGATGGCAGTATCGCGGGTCCATCGTGGATTGATGGATGTCCAAGCGAAGACCTTGATTTGGATGGCGTACCGCATTGGCAAGATTGTGATGACACCGATCCATCCATCTCCTTCCGTGATGGCTCTAGCTCATCATGTCCTGCACAATCATGTTCTCAGATTCTGGATGATGGACATAGCCAAGGAACTGGAACATACTGGCTCAAGACATCTGGAAATGGTGCATTTCAAGTGTATTGCGATATGGATGGTGATGATGGAGGATGGACACTCGTTGCCAGCATATCCAGCAGTAACAAAAATCATTGGGGTGGAACCAATGCCAATAATATCGCCTCAGCAAACTACCCAATCCCTTTTGAATCAACACAAGCAGGTAGGAGAATGTCAGACGAACAAGTGAAAAGCATTGCATCTGACAATGTGTTCCGTGTTGAGATCGCGCAAAATCAAGCTCGAGAAGGGCAATCCGATTTTATTCTCAGAACTTTTTTCCGATACAGCACACCAAGTGAATTTTCTTTCAATGCACGTGGAGGAGGAAACGCACCGCTTATTTGGACATCACACTCCTATCCATTTTTGTGGGAGGAAGATGGTGATGGAGATGGCTACCATTTTGGATGCAATGATTATGATTATGCTGTTTTTGACAGTCACAACGAGAATTGCCCCAATGTATGGGTCAGCTCTGAATACTATTCAAATCGGGTGTTATATGGGCACACTCCAGTCAATGGACTACTAAGTGAACCTTTGGGAGGAGGACAACCAGGCTATTTGTGGGTTCGGTAAAAGTCTCTTTCAGCTTCAAACATCTGGACACCATCATCCCATTCAAAAAATCAGACAACCTCTTGGGGAATAACATCCAATCAATCGTGGTTTCTTGTTTCAAATAGAAGGAATCTTGCTATATTCTTTCCTAATATTTCGAGGTATCTATGACTCAGAAAAAACGAACCCTACTCCAAAGTTTTATGTCTTCTTCATCTGGAACCTTGGTCTCCAAATTGTTTGGATTGGTTCGAGAGCTGGTTCTGTCTAGTGTTTTGGGTGCTGGAAAAATATATGACTCATTTATTATAGCATGGACTTTCCCCGGTATAATTCGACGATTTGTTGCTGATGAAGGCCTCACCGGCGCACTTATGCCCGCAATTGGTCAAGCAGAAAAAGAAGCAAAAGAGCAAGCTCGCTTGCTCGCATCCCAAGCATTGGGAGCACTACTTATTGTTTGTCTTCTCCTTTCTGTTGTGGGAGTTATCGCTGCTCCCGCTCTTGTTGGATGGATGGCTCCCTCATTTACGGGAGAGCAATTATCACTGACAATCTCATTATCCCAAGTTCTTTTCCCGTTTGTCATCTTTGTTTCTGTTCTGAGCTGGATGGAGACACTTCTCAATTTACGTGAACATTACTTTTGGCCAAAAGTAGCCCCAGCCATGGTATCTGTTTGTGTGATCTCTGCAGCATTTTTTTTCCCCGGAGAAAACCTTACAGACACCATATGGGCTGTCAGTTTTGCCACACTCATGGGTGGAGTCCTACAGGTACTCATTTGTATCCCTGCACTCAAACGGTTGTGGGGAATCATCCCTCCGCGATTCACTGGATTTTCCAATCCTCGATTCAAATCATTACTCGCAGAGATGGGAAAAGTCGCACTCATTGGCATCGCCGCCAAAATCAATATCATTGTCCTTCGATATCTGGCTTCGACTCTTGAGGAAGGAGCCATGACCTGGTATTGGAATGCAACCAGACTCGTGGACTTTGCGCAAGGCATTATTGCGGTTGGAATGGCCTCTGTACTTCTTCCCAAGATCGTAAAAGCGGTTGCAGATAATGATGGGATAGCATTTCGCGAACATTTCGGTGGAGCATCACGGTTGGCTGGCGTGATGCTGATTCCTTTCGCCGCATTTCTACTTTTCTTTGCAGAGCCATTTGTAGCAATACTTCTGCGTCACGGAAAATATACATGGGGAGATGTGCAGCAAACATCAACAGCAATGCAGCTCCTCACTCCTTTTATGCTTGCGGTAGGTGGAATTAACATCGTAAAAAAACCATTCTATGCGCTAGACCGTCGTGATGTTCTTCTTGGTGTTGGTATCTTTGGTGTCATCCTCACGTTTGGTCTCGGTTTCTGGTTGTGCCCATTATACGGTGTAAATGGTCTTGCAGCAGCATTATCTATCTCCACCACCATTCAGCTTACACTCTACCTATTGATTGTCCGGACATTGGTCGATGGTGGACTCGGTCTCTTTGCACTGCTGAAATATTTTGCCATCGTTGCCGTTGCCTCTCTTCCTTCCATCGGAATTGGGCTTTTCATACAACCATTTGGGAACTGGGAAAACGGGTTTACCATCATGAATGCTCTGATCTTGACTGCCATCGGTATTGTTGGAGGTATTGCATTTGTCATAACTGCTACACTGCTCAAAATAGAAGAAATTCATTCGATTGTCGGCAAATTCCGAAGAAAACTTGGAATGTAAAATACTATCACCAATAGTCTTTAACCCCTAAATTTTCGAATCAGTGATGATTGGCAATAACAATGGATGTATGTAGGTTATTGCCGACTTGGTTTTGTGTGCTTTTGGGGTGAAATTTCCAAAATGGGAAAAAAGTGGGAAAAGAATGTCGTCCGATGACATCCATTCTATAATTATATTTCCCTCGCCTCTGGTTTCATCTATGATTCCTCCAAGCCGAATAATCTGAACGGATGAACATTAGAATTCTATAAAATCAAGACTCAATTAGTTTTCTCCACCAAAGAAGAGATAGATTTCAGTCTTTTGGTAATTTCCTCCGATAAGAAAGTCATCGAAACCATCTTGATTTTGATCTCCTGCATTTTGGACGCCGCGATACAGTGTATTTCCAAATTCTATAACCGCCTCGGCATCCGAAGAACGTGGATCTCGAGGGTTTCCATTTGAGTCTGTATAGCTCTGCAGTGCTCCATAAAACAAAAACCCTCCTGCCCAACCACTTACCAAAATATCATCTATGTCATCTCCATCTACATCAAGAATATCAATATTGGTACCAAGCTTCACACTTGAATCTTCGCCATATGCTTCCCAACTAGAATTGCTATCGACTCCCTGAGAATCTCCATAAAAAGCCCATATTCCACCTGCACCATTTATTATGCCTTGGTATGTGTCATAATATTCATATTGATCGAATGATCCCACAACATCATCCAAACCATCTCCATTTACATCACCTTTGTCTATGACATGCGTTGGCGCCGATGTAAAATTCTCCGTAGTAAATGAACTAGTTTGCGTATCATACTCTTTCCTCACAAGAGTCGCAGACGAACTACCCAAGTAAGGTTTACTTACCCCCCACCATTCAAGAAGACCATCACCATTTGTATCAGC
>NYTD01000272.1 GCA_002683315.1 Deltaproteobacteria bacterium
AAGGAGAAGGAGATCAGGAGTTTCAAGCTTCTTGGATTGCGGGGTTCCAGAATTCTAGACCAGCAAATGGCGTACATGATGATATATGGGCGCGGGCTATTGTGTTTGAAAAAGGGTCTACGCGTGTGGGATTTGTTGTTGTTGATCTCATTGGTTGGTTCTACCAAGATATTGAGAAAACACGTGCGATCGTACAAGATATGGAGATAGACCTTGATCATCTTATCGTTTCTTCAACACATACACATGAAGCCCCAGATACCATGGGTCTTTGGGGGCGTTCTGCAACGTCAAGTGGGTATTCAGAGGATTATGCCCAATATATTCGAGCACAAAGTGCTGAATCAATTCGTCTTGCCGTTGATAATTTGCAAGATGTAGGGAGTTTTGCTGTAGGTGCTGTTGATGTTCGAGACTATTCGGAGAATGGAACATCAAATTTGGTGCGGGATTCACGAGATCCCAAGGTTATAGACGAGAATCTTCGCGCTGCTATTTTTCGCAATACATCTGGTGAAACCATTGCCACACTCTCACATTTTGGAAATCATCCAGAGGTAATGGCGGACGAAAATACTTTGATAACATCAGACTTTCCTGATCTTCTGCGAGAGGGGTTGGAGAGTGGTGTCGTCTATGATTCATATACAAGAGACGGATACGGTGGGGTATCGATATTTGTCAACGGAAGTGTTGGTGGTCTCATGACTCCACTTGGTATTACGATTGTTGATGGAGAGGGAAACGAATTTCGCGAGTACACATTTGCAAAGAATGATGCCTTTGGAAAAGTCATGGCTGAACAGGCTATGGATGCTATTGATGGCGCCGAAGATGCTACCGATGATACGCTTGCATTTTCGGCACAGGTATTCGATCTACCCGTAGAGAATTTTGGATTTCAAGCCATGTTTGTCACCAATATTATTCCTCGTGAAGTTTTTGGATACGATCCAGGTGAACTGATAGATGACGATAATATGCCGTATGTTCGAACAGAGGTCTCTCATCTTCGCGTTGGTCCGATATCATTTGTGACTGTTCCTGGAGAGGTCTCTCCAGAGTTGGTTATTGGCGGGTACGATGGATCTCATGTTGGAGATCCAAATAAACTACTTGTCGATGAAGGTAGTGAGCATCCACCAGATCTATCGTTGGCTCCACAAGGTCCCTATATACAAGATATCATTCCCAGTGCACATCCGTGGATTGTCGGCATGGGAAATGACGAGCTTGGTTATATTATTCCAGAGTATGATTTTAAGCTTGACGATCGACTTCCTTGGTTCGATGAAGCTCCTGGAGACCACTACGAAGAAACCCGTTCTTTGGGATCTAGTACAGCAGAATTAGTGCAAGACGAAATTCAAAAGCTAATGGATTGGGGTACTCGCTAGCGAGATATGAAGCTGTTAGCTTCCCATGATTACGATGGGTTTTCGGACCCTTGCACTTCCATCAAAAGTATATATGCCAGCTCGTTCAATTCCTACGACATAATTTCGGAATTCTGGACCCGCATCTTGCTTCGTGCTCATGATATGCTCTCTTGGGTCAAACTCGGATTGAAGAGGAAGCAGCATATCGATGGAAAACCATTGTAATTGTATAAATAAGTCGTTGAGGCGACCAAATAGAATTTCTTGGAGCCAGTTGCGGACACGAGCAGCTGCCATATTTCCAGAATATGCTGAAGCATAGACCTTAGAGAACATGATGAAAAACTCATCAACGAGTTTGAACAAGGTTCCTTGAATCCAGTTGCGAACAAAGCTATCGTTCTTTTCTGGAAGCTTTTTAATTTGTGCATTCACACTGTCTAATTTTTTGATAACAGCATATGTAAAGCGCTGAACAGCCTCTTGGTTATCGTAATCCTCACTATACTCTTTCCATTCTTTCATGACATCAACAAAGACTTGCTCAAGCCTAGTATACAGTTGTTGGGCTTGATGTTGTTGTAAAGGATTAAATTCGAATTTTTCTAATTCTGCGTCTTCTTGAGCTTCTCGTTCAGCTTGCTCGAGAAGTTCAGAAGCAGGCATCATGACAGTAGATGCAGATTCTTGTTCGTATGGAGAAACGAAGTCTTTTTTGATGTCAGCAAGGATATCATCTGATTCTTCATCATGCGTATCATCGTTGACGAGATCCATGAGGTCGGTCATTATTTCAGGTGCAGGAACTTCTTGCGGCTTCTGTATCTGTTGGGGAGAATTCGTAGCTTCTAATTCTCTTTGTTCTTTCAGTTTTTCACTTTTTTCTTGAAGGTGGAGCTGGTACTCTGCTGTGTAATCTAATATTTGAAATCGGTTTTGAGTAAAATACTCGTTTCGCTGATCAATGATGAATGATCGGTGGGACACAAATTCAGTTGTAGGAGTATTGTGAATAGCTCCAAACTTTTGTGTGTTTTGATCAGACATATAAGATTCCTCACGAATACTGTTAGATTAACATACATCCTTTTATTCTTCCAAAGATTTCGTATGGGCTGGCTATTTTCTATGTAGCTTTGCCTTTGTCCATAGTACTTCTAACTCCTGTGGAGTGAGCGAAGATAATTCTCCTTTGTGGTATTGTTCCATCCATTGAAACCGATGCTGAAATCTTTTTGTGGCTTTTTGCAGTGCAAATTCTGAAGAAACGTTTAATTTTCTTCCTAAGTTTGCACATGCCATAAGTAGGTCTCCAAGTTCATGCTCTATATCTGTTTTTTTTTGCGAAATAATAGCTTCTCTAAGCTCTTGAATTTCTTCATGAATTTTTTCAAATACAGCTTCTGCATTGGGCCAATCAAAGCCAACTTTTGCTACTCTTTTGGCTTGTTTTTGAGCATATGCCAGTGCAGGTAGAGTTTTGGGGATTCCATCAAGGATTGATTCTCTTTTCTTTTCTTTTTGTTTTAATTCTTCCCACGTAAACTTGATGTCTTTTTGAGAGGAGAAGACATGGGGATGTCTATGAACCATTTTTTGATGAATATCTGTGCAGATATCATCGATGCTAAATCCAAAATCTTTATGTGCTGTGTCACATGTAAGTAGGATTACAAACAGAAGGTCTCCTAATTCTTCTCGAAGTAATGATGGATCTTGTTCGTGTATCGCTTCTATTACCTCTTGGCACTCTTCTAATAAAGGTGTTGGCATATCATTTGTTTTTTGTTTTTTGTCCCAAGGACAACCTTGAGGACCTCTAAGGGTCTCAACAAGTTGCTGTAATTTGTTGATTGGGCTCATATGAAAACTCCTCAAGTGTCAGGGTATTGTCATTTCATTTGATATAGTCTGTATTTAACAGCTATATATATTGTTAAGAAGTAGGAGTATTACATGATGTTTTCCCTTTTGTTTATTTCTTGTAATAGCGATAACAAAATTACAAATGATGGTTTGGATAATCCCCCTGTCGTCTATGAACTGTCTGTACAAGAACCTCAGTATGGTGAGTTCTACGGTGATGGTCCAATACCCGTATCTGGAATCGTGTCTCCAGCAGGTGCCAGTGTTGTTATCGAGGGGGTAGAAGTCGTTTCACAAGAAGATGGGTCGTTTGCATATGAGATTCCTGTAGAGCGACCCCGAGCATATCGGATTGTCGATGTGTCTTTGCCTGCGGGAGAAAAAGAAGAGCGAATACCTGTTTTTACAGGTCAAGATCCGTCACAAACATGGCCAGGTGGCATGAGTGCACGATTATTGCCCGCTGGTTTGGATATCCTTGGATCGACGTTGGGAGGTCTAATAGATGAGTCTGGATGGGCAGATACCATTACTGCACAGCTTCCAGAAGTAAATTTGGGATTCTTTGGTCTTCGCCCAATTGGTGTTGTACATGAGCCGACTCTTGTTCGAATGGAAGGAGCAGAAGATGGTTTGGCGATAGACTTTTCGCTTATGGGGGTCGGACTAGAGTATGAGATCTGGTGGTTCGATCAAACAGGGGTAGAGCAAACGGGTCCAATGTATATGATTTTTGACGAAATTGCGATTGGATGTACAGCAGTACCTTCTATGACAGAAGATGGGATCTTAACCTTCTCATTGATAGAAGCTGATCTGACTATGGATAGTCCAGATTTTCAGTTTGGTGTGTTGGAAGGTTGGTTGATTGAATGGATTACTGATAATTTTTGGACATGGGTATTGGAGCCGGTCACTGAAAATATTTTGGATACAGTACTGGCTGAGATTGGTTCTTTGGATGTTGGAGGTCCTTTTGCTTTTGAGACGGATTTGATGGGTACTCCTCTTTCTTTGGCTTTGTATGATGTTTATGGCGATATCGACGGTTTGGCTTTGGGGGTAGAACTGGGACTGGGCGAACTTGAAAGTGCTGGTGAAAATATATTGATTCCAACACAAGAAGATGCTCCAGATGCTCAACTCGCAATCGGGCTACACGAGGGTCTAATGCAAGAGCTTATCACCGGTCAACTCCTTTCTCTTTTGAACCAAGATCTTGATCTTGGCGGTGGTTTGGGGATGATCATCGGCAATGGAATCATGACACTTCCCGGTGGGGATGATGCTCCTGAGGGTGATGGATGGTGTCTTTCTTTGGCTCCATCTGATGCTGTCGTTGTTCGATTTCAAGAGGGGATCGACCCGTTGGCGTATCTTTTTGTTCCAGATCTAAAAGTTGAGATTGGTATAATGGATGGAAATGACTGCAATGACTGGATTGTTGCATCACTCGCTGCAGAGATTGGTTTGGTCGTGGAAGATGGTTCTGTGCTCAATATTGATCTGGATATTCCCGAAGGAAAATTACTGTATTACGGTGCGGATGGGTATGACGAAGAAGAAGTTCTGCCTGCCCTTGCTACTTATCTAGAGACCATGATTGGTTTGGTTGGAGGCTTTGCTCAGATTGATCTTGGAGAGCTTCTTGCTGGGGGAGGTGGAGCACAAACGGAAGAATTGCCGCTTGGGGATCTGGAACTACAGATTATTGACTCTCATAGTTTGTGGGACAATAATCCACAGATAGAAGGTTTATACGCTATTTCGTTAAATTTGTGGCCTTCGGAATAGAATCATGGATTTGTGATACAGCCAGAAAGATGTAGCATGTAGAAAATATTTTTTTGTGGAATGACTGAATAGGTTGTAGGGGTTATGAAGTCCAATCTTTTATTATGAATGGAGTCATTATGTTTACAACAATGCGCAGTGTCTTTTTGGCATCTCTTTTATATCTACCTTCTGCAGCTCTTGCTGGAGGTATTGGAATTGTGGATTTTCAGAAAGCAATCAATGAAGTCAAAGAAGGAAAGGCAGCAAAGACAAAGATTGATTCAATGTTCGCAAGCAAAAGAGAAACATTGCAAAAGCAAGAACAAGAATTAAAATCCAAGTTCGAAACCTATCAAAAACAAAAAAGTCTACTTGCTCCCGCGGTGCAGCAAGAGCAAGAGCAAGCACTCATGCAAATGCAGATGCAACTTCAACAGGCGGTTATGCAGTCAGAACAAGAAGTTCAACAAATCTATGCGCAAGAGATGGAAGCATTAATCAAGAAAATGAAGACTATATCTGGAGAAATAGGTCAAAGTAAGTCTTTGGATCTTGTCTTGGAAACGACAGAAAGTGGTGTGGTATATCAAGCTTCTTCTGTAGTAGATATAACTCCTGAAGTCATTAAAATGTATGATTCCAGACATCCATAACGAGATCTTTATTTCAAATTAAGTCTCTCTTTGGATCAGAAAATGTGGTTTTTACCGTC
>NYTD01000273.1 GCA_002683315.1 Deltaproteobacteria bacterium
ACTCTATATGGTATATCACCCCCAAGCACAGTCTATAGCTTTGATGAACATCTTTTGGATTGGAATATAGTTGCCAATGTTAATCATAGCGGAGGTACATTAAATGGTTTTTGTATCGATTCTTCTAGTCGTATGTATGCAACGGTTGGAAATCAAATATACACCATCGATACCACAATTGGGAGTGCTACTCTGGTAGGTAATCTTGGAGGGGTATTTCAGTCCAGTGGAGATTGCGTTGTTGATAAAATTGATGGAATTTATATGACTTCTAGCGGTGTGCAGGGTGATGATTTTGTTCGTATCAATCCGGTGACAGGGGAAGGAACACTCGTTGGTAATACTGGAGTAAGCGGTATCTATGGACTAACGAGTGCATGGGGGTATATGTTTGGTTTTACTGGTCAAGGACAGCTTGTAGAAATAGACAAAATGACAGGACAGGCCCAGGTTATTCACTCTTTTCCAAATATCGTCTTTTATGGTGCTGCCAGTAGTGCTATGCGCTGAAGAATCTTGTTTGTACCATATGTTACGCTGTACAGAGTAACAGTTTAGATGGGTTGTCTTACATCTGCCTAATGAACGTGTATAGAACTCCGATTCGCTAATCATCTTTGATTAGGTTCACAGGAATCGTTATCTCTTCGATCAAGTCCTCGTCCATAAGACTATTCCACTGTTCCTCTATCATTTTTAGAAGAATGATTCTTTGTTGTGGATACGCCCTCCAGTACACTCTATCTATGCCCAAAAGGATACAAAGCAAGTCTCCATCGTACATATCTCCAGACGAAAGAATATCTGTATCAAGAAATTCAAGAGCGATGGGTATTAGATATGGCAGATAAAACTGTTGTCCAATCATAATCCTCAGATCCTCGGGAGTAAAATCCTCCAGTGGTTTTTCTCTAAGGCTATGACAGGTTCGCACCAAATAAGAGGAATAAACTGGTTCATTCCAGTATTTGTTTTCAAGTTCTGCTATGCTTTTTGAACGATCTATGATCATGAGGTTATTTTTTAATATGGTATATGAGATTGGACTTTATTCAATATAAACATGTACATTTTCTGTTTTATGCAATTTTGATATTGTTTTTCCTAAAAGAAGATTGAAACATCAATCTTGATGTTGGAGGTTTGGCAGATTGATTGTAAACAGGAGATGTTTACTTATGTACGACTTACGAAATAGAAGTTAATGACTTTTTCGATATTGCTCGACAGGCGTATTGAGTCTTTGAAGAGCCTTTCCATTCTTAAGGTACCCATCATGAGATGATGAAGGGGAAGATTGTGAATGAGAATCTCGCCACAGACCCACGAAAAAACTGCTCGGTTCTGTTTCGTACGTTGTAGCTGAGTACATAATCTTACTCAGAGTTAGGATCGCTGGGTTCTTCTACAGGGGGAGTGGTATCGTTCGGACGAGTGAGTTTCTGCCATAAAAATGTATAGGCAAGTGCTCTCATAAATGAAGCTTGTTCATTATTTGCACTGCCGCCATGCCCCCCTTCAATATTTTCAAAGTACCATATATTTTTATTGGCAGCTTCAAGAGCTGCAGACATTTTTCGCGCGTGACCTGGATGAACTCTGTCATCTCTTGTCGAGGTTGTAATCAACATTGGCGGATAGTTTTTATCGACATCGATATTATGATATGGTGAGTATTTTTTGAGAAAAGACCATTGTTTGGGATCTTCTGGGTCTCCATATTCTCCAGCCCAAGATGCTCCAGCCAGAAGTTTGGTGTAGCGCTTCATATCTAACAGTGGTACTTGACAAACGATCGCACCCCAGTGATCAGGGTATGTGGTATACATGTTACCCATTAATAAACCACCATTGGAACCTCCTTGGATTCCGATCTTGGTTGTGGAAGTGACTTTTCTTTGCACAAGATCTTGTCCTACAGCGGCGAAGTCTTCATATGCTTTGTGACGCTTTTCTTTTAATGCGGCTTGATGCCATCTTGGACCGTATTCACCGCCACCACGAATATTTGCAACGACATATACACCACCTTTTTCTAGCCACGCAATTCCAACTGAGGGACTATAGCTGGGTAAGAGGGAAATTTCAAAGCCACCATAACCATATAGCAATGTTGTGTTTGAGCCATCCAGCGGTGTGTCTTTGTGAGATACCTGGAAATAAGGAACTTTGGTTCCATCTTGTGATGTTGCAAAATGTTGGCTTACGTTTAGGTTTGTAGAATCAAAGAATGCAGGAAGAGATTTTATTTTCTCAGGGTTTTTTCCTACAGTGCCTACGTACAAACTGTCAGGAGTAATATAGTCTCGTACAGTCAGCCAGTATTCATTGTTTTTGGCAGAGTCAATCGCAGAGATTCGAACTTGTCCAAATTGAGGGATCCCTTGTAATGGTTCTTGTTTCCATTTTCTCCAGCTTGGGGTGGCCACAACGACTTTGCTTTGTACGTTGTCTAGTGTTGATATAATGACATTGTCTTTTGTCGTAGTGAATGTCAGAAGAGATGTTGTGTCACTAGGTTCAAATAAAACAGTTATCTTCTTTGTACCTTTGAGCCAAGGCTTGAGAGGAGCGGTCAATAAGGAACCCGCTTTGTATGTTTGGTCATTCACAGTCCAATCTTCTCGAAGTTCCAATAGTACGTGATTTTTCCATAGCCTCAACATCGCACTATCTTGTTTTTCAAGTGCAACCAACCCTTTTGGGGTTTTCAGAAATATACGATTGGTGTAAAATGTTATGGTCTGGTATACCAATGTTCTTTCATAGCCCGGAAGATGGGAATGATAAGCACTGACAGACATGTCTTCCTTGCTTATCTCCATGAGAAGTTGGGCATCCGAAAGGGGGGTTCCTCTTTTCCATATTTTCGAGATTCTTGGGTATCCTGAATTTGTTAATGAATCTGGTCCAAAGTCTGTTCCCACTAACAATTCGTCTTCACTTAACCAACTTATTCGGCTTTTGGCTTCAGGTAGAGAAAAACCTTCTTTCACAAAAGATTTTGTTTTGGTATTGAATTCTCTCTTCACATCGGCATCGGCACCACCTCTTGACAGAGCAATCATACAAATAACTTCTTCTGGAGGCAAACAATTCGCGCCGTGCCAAACCCAATTTTCATCTTCTTTTTCGGCCAGAGAATCCAAATCCAATACCGTTTCCCACTTTGGGTTTTCGCTGCGATAATTCTCCATCGTGGTACGTCTCCATATACCTCTTTGGTGGTCAGCATCACGCCAAAAATTATAATAATGAGTGCCGTACTTTCCAACATAAGGGATACGGTCTTTTGAATTATAGATGTTTAGTAGTTTTTGTTGTAGTTCAGTAAACTCTTTATCTTTTGATATGGATTCTATACTCTTTTCATTACGCTTACGAACCCAATCAAGAGCTTCTTCTCCTTGTACTTCTTCGAGCCAAAGATGTGGGTCTTCTGGTTCAGTATCTGCAAAGGCCACAAATGTGGTTGTGAAAAGCATAAATAAACTTTGAAACATGATTTTTCCGTGGGTTGATTACAATATGTACCGCTGAAACCTGAGCGTGTTGTGCAGCACCGTACATAGAAAATTAATACTAACCCTATGTCGTCTATCGACAACTCACATTTTATTTGTGAGTTGCTGAAAATCGCATGTATGGGGGGTGTTTAATTTACTAGGAGGTGGATAACATGCTTTTATACTCTGAAATTGTTTCAAACCACATATTCTTATGTCAATGCAGATAATAGATTGATTACATATATGTAGATTCTTATACAACGAAATACACACGTATATTGGAGATGGAAATATGATAGATGATGGTCTTTATCCCGAAATTGAACCCTATTACACTGATGTATTGGACTGTGATGGTCATAAGCTATACTATGAACTGAGCGGAAATCCAAATGGGCCGACGGCTCTTTTTCTTCATGGTGGACCAGGAGGTGGAACCTCTCCTAGAGTTCGCCGCTTCTTTAATCCGAAGCAATACCGGATTGTTTTGCTTGATCAGAGAGGGGCAGGTAAAAGCACGCCCAATGTAAGCAAAAATTATGAGGCGGCATTATACAACAACACGACAGCGCATCTTGTCGCTGATATTGAAGCGTTAAGGGACACTTTGGCTTTGGATACGTGGCGTCTAATATTAGGAGGAAGTTGGGGCTCTACCTTGGCTTTGGCATATGCTCAAGCATATCCAAGGAACGTTCAACAGTTACTATTACGTGGTGTTTTTACCTTTCTTCCTGATGAAGTTGATGGATTATTTCAAAATGGACGCGCGGCGGATCATTATCCAGAAGAATGGCAGGCGTATGTCCAATACATCAAAGAAACAAGTGATGATTGGACACGTGAGCAGCAAAATCTAATTGGAGCCTATCAAAATCGATTACAAAACCCTGTACATCGAATGAATGCTGCCAAGGCTTTTGTTACGTATGAATTGTCTATCTCACATCTGTATAAGAACCAGCAGCGGATTGATTCCGTCATGCAAACTCCTGAGATTTTGGTTCCCTTTGCCGCGCTTGAAATCCACTATATGCTCAATTACGGTTTTATGAATCGAGGAGCATTATTGGATAATATTGCTGTATTAAAAGATCATCGGATTCACATTGTTCATGGTCGAAATGATGCGGTATGTTTACCCAAAGCAGCATCTAGATTATATTCGGCATTGATTGGTGCTGGAGCGAAAGATAATGTAACATTGGAGTTTATACAAGCTGCCGGTCATTCAGATGGTGAAGAACCAATTGCCAAAGCTTTGGCAAAAGCTACAGATGCATTAGTCAAATAAAGTATACGCGAATGTAGGACGCGATGTGTGTGTTCAAAAATATCGTTCTGACACAATATTTCCGGGTAACCGCCGGCGATGTTTGGTTAATCCATGACGTACCAGAGCCTGAATCGATTCTTTTATCATCCCGGGATGTCCACATAACATCACAACAGAATGTTCTGCTGTCAATTCTTGATTTGCGTACTCCTGTAGTTTTTTATTGCTGATGAGTGCTGGTATTCGAAGAGGAGAGCGCTCTAAACCATTATGAATATGCACTTCTCTTGTTACAATTGGAAGATAGATAAAGTTTGCATAGCTCTTAGCATATTCATTTAGCTCTTTTTGGTAGCACAGATGCTTACTCATTTGAACACTGTGTACAAATATAATCGTATGGTACTTTTGAAGGAAAGGCTTTCCCTTTTTTAGCATAGCCAAATAGGGAGCGATTCCAGTTCCTGTACCCATCATCCAGAGTGCCGCGTTTGGTTTTTGGGGTAGGTTTGGAAGTATGAAATTACCGGTAATTTTTGGTTCCATATAGCATCTGTCACCGACTCTTAATTGTGCAATCCGTGGTGATGTAGCTCCTTGAGAAACGGAGACCATATAGAATTCAAATACACCTTCTTGAACATCAATAATGGTCATGGCACGAAGTGCTACCCTATCTTCAGGGTTTTCCAAAACTCCTAATCGAAGAAACTGTCCCGGCTGCCATACAATATCTTCTCCATCCCAATCTGGCAGAATCCAAATACGAAAGAGACAATCAGGTAATTGCTCAAATCTGACGACGGTTGAATTGTTTTCTATTTTCATCATAAAAACCCTTATGAAAAAAGTAACACAATTTTATATACAGAATCAATGTGATTCATAATATCTTCTAGACAGCAGCCTGAAAAAATAGGTTAAGATATATGCTGTCTTTAAAAAAATACAGGAGGTTATTATGTTTTTGGGGGGAGTTCTACTTTTTATATGGGGATGTGGCGATAAAAACACCTCTGAAGACTCTAATTCAGATGTTAACCCTGACTCCACAAGTGAAACTTTGTTTATTACTGAGGCATTAGATTGTTCTCCTAATCTTGGGAACGGAGTTCAACCGGGCGAAGATTTACTGAAAGTGACGCTAGAGTCCGACAATGCAATTTGCAACGATGGTTCTCCAGCAATCATGTATATTCGACGTGCAACAACTGTGGAAAGTGAATCCAACTGGGTTTTTCATCTTCAAGGTGGTGGTGGATGTGGTGGAGAAGACTGTGCGACTCGTTGGTGTTCACGCAATGAGAAGATGACAAGTACAAATGCTCCTTCCGGCATGCTTGAAAAAGGTATTTTTCGACGTTCTGACAACACATTGGGAGATGCAAATCAGGTCTATCTATACTACTGCAGTTCAGATAACTGGGCTGGAACACAGGCTGATGTTGAAATTGCGTCTTCGGATGAAACACCTGCATTTCGAATGCACTTTCAGGGCTACTTTATTCTAGAAGAGGCTCTTTCCGCCCTTACTGAGGGTGTTGTATCAGATGATGGAACTGAAACTCTTCCTCCTTTGGGCGGTGGTGGATGGGCATTGTGGACGGGGACTTCGGGAGGTTGTCAAGGGGTCATGAATACCGCAGATCGTACAGCTGCTGCATTACAGGAATTGGACATTTCTCCATGGATTATTTGTGATGCTAATTTTTCTCCAACAGAGAGGGTTTTACCTGCAGGGGCTCCCTTGGATGAATATATTGAAAGCCGCAAAAAACGTTTTGAAATTGGGGCAACGTATGCAAAGCCGGCTTTGGATCAAAGTTGTATAGACACACATACTGACGAAGAACAGTATCTTTGCGATTGGTCTGGATATGTATTGAGCAATCATGTTGTGGATGCTCCCTTGTTTATTCGAATGTCCTTGGCTGATGGTACAATTTCCAACGAATATCAAAACAGCGGATTCTCGATCGAAGAGTTTGCTTCTGGTGTGCGTTCTTTATTGCTAAGTGCAAGTTCAGGTGAGGGGACTGAAACAGGAGAGCGACCTGTTTCAGTATATGGTCCTGGATGTACTCAACATGTGGGATTAACCAATAGTGAGTGGTTCTTCGATACAGTGATGAACATCAATGGTCATGAAGTAACGTTTCATGATGCTATTGTAGCATGGATGGAAGGAAGAGATGTGGTCGCTGTCGACACAGTACCCCCTTCTATTTCTGTTTGTGGTACTCCCACAGATGAAACAGACTAGAGATAATGAGGTACGAATTTTCTATGGACGTGTCCGAAGCGAATAAACACTGAACACACGTCTTTTGCTATCCTTTTGGGATTAACGATATAGAAATGGTTTCTTCAATAGAGCTTCTATGAAAAAATGTGTGCGCACATTGTCTTGTCTGTATCTTGTCTGTCTGGAATTACTCAACAGTAATGGTTCCTATCATTTCTCCACCAGCATGTGGTTGACATACATAGTAGTGCATTCCAGCCTCACCAAAATATATTTCTTGTGTTTCACCATAGCCAACTTCAAAACCACCATCAAGTGCAGTTGAACCCAGACTGTCATATGTTTCTTGGCTAACTTCTACAGCATTATGGGTACTGCTCATCACGAAATTAACACAATCTCCGACAGCGATTGTCAGATCTTCTGGACTGAAGTCCATATATGATTCCATGTCCGAAGAATCATCAGTTGTTGTTACCGTATGAGTTGTGCCACATGTGCCTTCTTCTGTTTCTTTTTCGGAACAAGCGATTTGCGTAAGAACCAAAGCAAGTAAGATATTTTTCATTGTATACTCCTATAAGATTTAGGAAGTAATAACATGAGAGACTCTCACTGGAAAGTAGCATAAATGGTTTTCTGGATTGCAAAATGAAGATATGGGAACAATATACAGAAAGTGTCTAGAAATAGATCTTGAGTATATACAAAGAACGAATCGTCGTTTATTATCTTTCGAAAGATAAAGACGTTTTGAGGTCATCAAAATACATGTACATATGGTTTTTAACCAGAATTTTATTCCATATAAATCTAAACAGATTTTGGATATGCTTCACTACAATCCCAATGGTAGATGAGGATAAAATGAACCTGCTGGTTCGTTCTTTTTGTACAAGAAATGCGAATAAAAAAGGTATTGCTCAATAGTCTTTAGATTGATACTTTTGGATTGCGAACATATTATTTTCAATCTCTAGTTTTGTCATATGTTTGAGATTTTTCTGGGAGGTATATTGTGATTGCTACTGCATTAACCATTGCTGGTTCTGACCCATCTGGTGGAGCAGGTATTCAAGCGGACTTAAAAACATTCAGTGCTCTTGGCGTTTTTGGAATGAGTGCGATTACAGCACTTACAGTCCAAAATACACAAGGGGTTTCAGGGGTGCATCTTGTTCCTCCAATCTTTGTTCAAAATCAGATAAAGGGCATTTTTACAGATATTAGAGTGAATGCCATTAAAGTGGGAATGATCGCCACCGCAGAGATCGCTTCTGCAGTGGCTGCGACATTACGAGAGATTGCACCTTCCACAGTGATCGTAATCGATCCTGTTATGGTTGCAAAAGGAGGTGCCTCTCTCTTACAGCCGGACGCAGTCATATCTCTTACCAAAGAATTACTTCCTTTGGCCTCAATCATAACGCCGAATCTAGAAGAGTCAGCAGCGTTATTGGGTACATCTGTTGCTCAAAACAGATCAG
>NYTD01000274.1 GCA_002683315.1 Deltaproteobacteria bacterium
CGCTAAGATATTGTGTGTGTTTCGTGCTACACGACGCCCAAGTTCTGTGTGTGTTCCAAGTCGAAAATCATATGGTAAAATTGATATAGAGTCAGCTTTTGAGACTGCAGCTGAGAAAGCTGCATGGGTCGTTCGAAGCATGTTGGTCCACGGATCGTAGATGCTCATCATGCGTTGAGAGGTTTGTGCGTGTATGTATGGAGTATGTTCTACACCACATGCTGAGAAGATTGTTTGCATAAGCAAACGTGCTGCGCGTAATTTGGCTATATTTTCGGGAATATTACGCCCGACAGGCATAGATAAAACAAGTTGTTCGCTGAGTTCTTGCGGTGTGAGTTGACAGCTACGTAGATATTCAGCAGCAGTAGCAAGCATCACACTCAATTCTGTTCGTGTATGAGCTCCTGCATTATGATAGGGGGTGGTATCGATACGTAGAACCTTTGTGTTTAGCTGTGCATGTTGAGTATGCGTATATATTTTGCGAATGAGTGTGAAAATCTTAGGAAATGATGAAGGGAGAAACCCTCTTTTGGCAAAGAACCCGCACGGGTCTAATCCCAATCCAAGCAGAACAGGATTTAATTTCCGTTCTTGAACGCTTGCAAGTAGAGAGAGAGAATCACCAATGGAGCCTTGAATATGAAGGGGTACCGCCTCCAAATATACGTTTTGAAGAGTTTGATCCCAACATTCCAAATTCCACAACGATGCTCCATCTCCATTGGGAGATTCGTCTCTCCCTGTGTCCATATCAAGCCAGATGCCATTGGTACCGCTTTTGAGATCTTGCAAGATCGATGTATTGAGATCGACAGGACTCATCTGGTTGTATGATTGACAGCGATTCCAAGGTAGCTCGGAAAAAGATATTTTTTTTGTGCTGCTATCTACGTATAGTGTTTCAATATCGATGTCATCGAGTGTGGTATGGGAGAGAAGTTCACTTGGATCGGCTCCTCTACGCTGTTGTTTTATTTTTTCGAGCCAAGCTTCTTTTGATGGCTGATCCCATGTCATGATGTTGTCCTCCGCATACAGCGATCGTCATACTGTACCTAATACCAGTAACATTTTGTATGAGTGCCATCACTCTCCTACAAAAAAACTACAACGAAAACCCAGCCCGTTACTGGTTGCTTCAAAAGGTTCTGGAACGCGATGGAATGATCGTAATGAACCAGATCCGGAGCCAAGAGAGCCTCCCCGTGCTGTCGCAGCGACAAATCCTTCCGGATTCATGGCGTCTTCAGCCCATCCATTTTCTGGTCCTGTAGGATCTTGGGAAGGACTTTGTTCGTAGTAGTTGACGTTATACCAGTCTTCGACCCATTCTGAGACGTTTCCTGCCATATCATATAGACCCCATGCACCAGGATCATAGCTTCCGACAGGAGTTGTATCATCTATACAGGGTTCTTGTGGAGGGTTTTGCGGCCAATAATTGCTTTTTGAACAATCAGCTTGATCATCCCCCCATGGGTACATAGCCCCATCATCTCCTCGTGCGGCTCGTTCCCACTGTGCTTCTGTAGGAAGTTGATGACCAGCCCATACACAATAGGCCTGTGCAGACCATCGATATACTTCTACAACAGGATGATTTTCGTATCCCTCTTGTATGGTGTATGTTGTGCCATTATCAAGAATACGTTCTGGATAGGGGTCATCATTATCTTCAAAATCAAACAGAGGATTTCCGTCTTGTGTGGTGTTTTCCCATCCAAGTGTACGTTGTTCGTTCATGAAGACGATGAAGTCTTTGTTTTGCACTTCGTAGACACCAATACAGTATGACGATAGGGTGATCTCTGTTACAGGAACAGTGTCATGATTGTGCTCCCAGCCTCTAATAAACGTTCCCGCTGGTATATATCGATGAGTTCGTGGATTAATAGCCGGATTGGAGTCATCACAATCAATACGTGCATCATCTGCATCTACAGAGAAGTACCCATCTCCATCTATGTCAAGCATCCCCGTATCATCGACAAACGTATCGGATGTGTCGATTTTGACTGGTGTGCAGCAAAACAAGAGAAGGATAGACATAAACGGATAGGATTATGAATCTGAGTCTGAATCTGAGTCTTCATCATTTGTATTTCGAACATAGAGTTCTTCGAGTTGGCTATCTTCTACTGTATTGGGGCTTTCGGCCATCAAGTCTTGTGCTTTGGTGGTTTTTGGAAAGGCTATGACATCGCGGATGTTTTCGGTTCCGGCCAATATCATGATCCAACGATCAAATCCCATTGCAAGACCACCGTGCGGAGGGGCACCGTACTGGAGAGCATCCAAAAGAAATCCAAACTTGTCGCGGGCATCTTCTTCAGAGAGTCCAAGTGCTGTAAATACTTTTTTCTGAAGCTCATAATCGTGAATACGAATACTGCCTCCACCGATCTCATATCCGTTACAGACAATGTCATATGCATCGGATAGAACCTCTCCCATTCGGTCGGTTCCCATTAGGGGAATATGCTCGTCAATTGGTTTTGTGAAGGGATGATGGACAGAGACAAAACGCTCTGATTCTTCGTCCCATTCGAATGCAGGAAAATCAGTCACCCAGCAAAATGCGTATGTATCTTTGGGGATGATATCCATTGTTTTGGCAACATGTGCGCGAAGTCGTCCGATACCGGTATTGACATGTTGAGCTGGACCAGAACCTATGAGTACCAGGTCTCCTTCTTCGACGTTGGGGATTTGTGACAGGATTTCTGGCTCTATTTTGGAAAGCGCTTTGACCCATCCTTTGTCGGTATATTTACCCCACAACAATCCTCCAAGTTTATAACTACGCACAAACGGAATAAAGTTTTTGTCGATGACCTTGTTGGAAAGTGCTCCTCCACCCTTGACAACGATTCCTCTGGCGATTTCTCCACGTTCAAACGCAGCCTTCAAAAATGGGAATTCAGTGTTTTCAGCTTTGAAATCAAAGAGTTCCATTCCAAATCGCAGATCAGGATTGTCTACACCAAATCGTTCGATCGCTTCTGAATAGGTGATGGTTGGGATTTCGCCAACCTCGACATCGATAACGCTTTTCCATACATGACGAATCAAGGAATTTGCGATGTCAATGACCTGATCTTGGGTGGTAAAACTGAGTTCCACATCGATTTGTGTGAATTCTGGTTGGCGATCGGCACGAAGATCTTCGTCGCGAAAACATTTACAGATTTGGAAGTATCGGTCCATCCCACCAACCATTAAAATTTGCTTGAAGATTTGTGGACTTTGTGGAAGTGCAAACCATTTTCCCGGATGAATGCGAGACGGTACGATATAATCACGAGCACCTTCTGGGGTAGAACGATTGAGGATTGGTGTTTCAATTTCAAAGAATCCAAGTGAGTCCATATGGGTTCTTGTAGCAAGCGCAGCCTTGTGTCGTAAGCGCATTGTTCTTTGTAGTGTAGGCTGGCGCAAATCAAGATAGCGATACTTGAGACGAACTTCTTGGCTAACTTCCGGACCCTTGTCCCCAATGTTAAATGGAAGCGCTTTTGTTGTGGAAAGAATCTGCAGACTGCTGGTGAGAATCTCAATTTCACCGGTGTCCATATCTTTGTTGATCGCGACTCCGTCTCGAGCTCGGACAACACCCTGAATCTGCACAGTGTACTCCAAACGAAGACTTCTTGCCTTCAGTAATAACTCTTGTGCACATGTTTCATCGATGGTTGCCTGTACGATACCAGAACGATCTCGAAGCACAACAAAGATAACCTGACTTTTGTCTCGGCAGTTGTGCACCCATCCGTGAAGTGTGACGGTTTGTCCTACGTGTTCTTTGCGAATTTCACCGCAGCGATGCGTACGTATATTTAGTGAATCCATGAATATCTCCCAAAAAGGCTTGTGCACTCGTATACAAAATAAAGAACCCAATTAACCGGTTTGGGTGAATTGGGTATATAGGTGTTCCGAGTTTGTTACTCGTTTTTATGTTGTGAAGATTTTAGAATGCTTCATTGAGATCTTGTGCAATAAGGCACTGTGGATCATCTGAGTCGATGAGGCCGTCAAAGTCATTGTCGATCCCATCATTGCATGGACCACCACTTGGATCAAATCCGTCATTTTCAAGTGTCGTTGCAATCCCTTCGCAGACAGGGTCGTCCAGATCAGTCCATCCATCGGCATCGTTATCGATCCCATCATTACACTGGGTGGATGGATCTGTTTCGTCTATGTCTTCTCCCGAATCACACCCGGGATCTTCAGAATCAACGAGACCATCGCCCTCGTTATCAAATCCATCGTTACAGACTTCAGAACCGTACCCGTCATTTTCATACAGTGTGGAGGCGAGGAGGCAAATAGGATCGTCGAGATCAGTCCATCCATCAGCATCGTTGTCTATTTCATCATTACATTCTGGTGTGTGTGTTTCATCACTATCGAATGCAGAATCGCATCCGGGATCTTCAGAATCGGTCAGGCCATCCGAGTCATCATCAATGAGATTGTTGCAGAGGAAGGATATTTCTTCACCGGCTTCTTCATCGAGCCATCCACAATCCGGATCTGCCTCATCGATCCAGCCATCGCCATCATTATCGATCTCATCATCACAGTTTGCATTGGAGCTCTCTGCTTCGATATTATCATATGCATTGGCGCAGTCACTGTCATCAGCATCTGTAGTTCCATCAGCATCGTTGTCGATACCATCATTACATTGGAATGCAGTGGAGATACTATTCTCAATTACAGAGGAAATGCAATCAGGATCATCGAGGTCTGTCCATCCGTCTCCATCATTATCGAATCCATCACCACAAAATGAAGTAGGATCTTCTTCGTTATTATCGAGTCCGAAAGCACAGCCTGCATCGATGGCATCAATCGCACCATCGCCATCATTGTCTATACCATCATTACATGCAATGGGATAAAATTCTGATTCGACACCGGTTCCAATGGTGCAATCTGGATCGTCATCATCGATCCATCCATCATCATCCCCATCAATACCATCAATACAGTCTCCAACGTTTCCATCTTCACGAGCAAAGAGTGCAGAAGCACACTCCGCATCCAGCGCATCGATGGTATTGTCACCATCATTATCACTTCCATCGGCACATGCACCGGCAAAATCGCTGGTGGCAAGCTCAGAACCATCAATCATACAGTCTGGATCGTCATAGTCTGTCCATCCGTCACCATCATTGTCTGATTCATCACTGCAGGTTCCGTCATCGTCGGATTCACTTGGTGTGGTAGCTGTTTCACAGTCGAAATCATCGATATCAATGTTGCCATCGCCATCGTTGTCTTCACCATCATTGCAGGCTGTATACCCATATCCGAGCTCTACACCGTAGAGGTCACAGTCTGGATCACCGTAGTCTGTCCATCCATCGCCATCATCGTCAGTACCATCTTCACAACTTGGTGGTGCACCATCTTCTGTGTCATCCCAGCTGATGATACATTCGGGATCTTCTGCATCGATTAGACCATCGAAATCATTGTCATAGCCATCGTTGCAACCAAAGGTGGTATTTCCTCCCTCAGAGCCATTGGAAAGGCAGTCAACATCATCCCCATCGGTCCATCCATCACCATCGTCATCTGAACCATTTGCACAATCGTCTGCATTCTCATCTTCAATGGGATCGAGTGCTGAGTCACACGATGGATCTTTGGAATCGATGATAAGATTTCCATCATTGTCTATTCCATCATTACAATCGGTAGAACCATATCCGAGTTCGTAGTATCCACCATTGGCACAATCAGGATCATCAAGGTCGGTCCACCCATCAGCATCATTGTCTAGACCATCTTCACACTGAAAGACATATTCATCAAGATCAAGTGCATTTTCACATCCTTGATCTGCAGAATCTACAAATCCATCTCCATCATTGTCAAGCAGGTCGTTGCACGCACCACCACTTGTGGTGTCATCTTCTTGACCGTGATCGATGCAGTCAGGATCTTCGGCATCAGTCCATCCATCTTCATCGTTATCTGAGCCATCAGTACAATTGCTTAGAGAGGTTTGTTCTCGATCATCCCATGCATTATCGCAATTTGGATCATCAGAATCGGCATATCCATCAGCATCGTTGTCTTCTTCATCGTTGCACTGTGTATCGCTAAATCCTGTTTCTTCGCCATTGGCACAGTCGGGATCTCCTTCGTCGATCCATCCATCAGAATCATTGTCTAAACCATCATTACAGTCTGTCTGAACATCGGTTTCATCAAGGTCATTTCCATCTTCACAGCCGGGGTCTTCTGAATCGATGAATCCATCCTCATCGTTGTCTTCCCCGTCGTTGCAGGCCGCGTTGCTTGTGGTTGGACCTTCATTGTTGTCTTGGCTTCCATTACAGCCAGGATCGTCAAGGTCGGTCCATCCATCTTCATCATCATCGACACCATTATCGCAGACATAGAACTGCTCGAGATCGTCCATGGCATCTTGGCAATGGTTGTCAAGCTTATCTATTTTTCCATCGGAATCATTATCGATGCCATCATTGCACTCTGTTGTTCCATACCCAGCTGTTTCTGCACCATTTTCGCAGTCAGGATCGTCATCATCGGTCCATCCATCGGTATCATTATCGATGCCATCACTGCAATCATCTGCTTCGGTGGATGCTACTGCATTTGGACAGGTATCATCGGCTGCATCGATGTATCCATCGCCATCATTGTCTATGCTGTCATTACAGGCGTATACACCAAATCCTGCTTCTTCGCCAAAGGATGTGCAGTCTGGGTCATCTCCATCGAACCATCCATCGCCGTCATTGTCGATGCCATCACTACAGACTTCATTTTCGTCATTGTCATAGGCGCTAAAGCATCCACCATCAAGCGCATCTACATATCCATCGCCATCATCGTCTGCACCATTATTACAGGCTGGTCCACTGGGGTCGTATCCTGCTTCCGTGAAGTCAGAGTCGCATTCTGGATCTTCGGAGTCATACCATCCATCGCCATCGTTGTCCGCACCATCTGTACATAAACTTGCTTCTTGTGTGGAAAGAGCAGATGTACACTCAGGGTCTGCTGAGTCGATCAGACCATCACCATCATCATCGATATTGTTTGTACATTGTGTGGCGTTGTCAATTCCGCCCTCGGAATCGGTAAGAGGATCGCCCAAACATCCCAGATCATCCAGATCGGTCCATCCATCGCCATCATCATCCAGCTCGTTTTCACAGGCGTTGGCTTCGCTATCATCTTGACCTTTGCTGCAACCAGGATCGTCACTGTCGGCAAAACCATCCCCATCATTGTCGAGTCCATCGTTGCATCGATAAATCGATGTGGAGGTATTTTCATCTTCTCCTTCGTCACAGTTTGGATCGTCTTCATCGGTCCATCCATCACCGTCATCATCGCTATCATTTTCGCATTCGGGAGCACTTTCATCGTCATCATCGGCATCATCGCAGTGACGATCATCTGCATCGACATCTCCATCAGCATCGTTGTCTACACCATCATTGCAGCTTGTGGAGCCAAATCCAACCTCTTCATCTCCTGTTGCACAATCGGGATCTTCTTCGTCCGTGTATCCATCTTCATCATCATCGATATCATTTTCACATCCGGTTTTTTCGGATGTGATACTTGCATCGGTGCATTCTGGATCATCACTATCTTTGAATCCGTCTCCATCATTGTCGATGCCATCGTTGCAATCCGTCTCTCCAAAACCGACTTCGTCTTCTCCACTTTGACAATCAGGATCCGCGTCATCTGCATATCCATCACTGTCGTCATCGAGCCCGTTGTTACATGGACCAATTGGTTCAGCGAGAAGGCCGAGGATAAGATCTTGTTCTAAGATGACATCGGTACTGAATGAAATTGGTTCAGTTTGCGCAGAACGCATATACTCTGTTTTGTCTTGAAAAGCGCTTGCTGAGAATATAAAAGGACCTTCTGTATTGCCCGCCACAAATTCAATAACAGGTAGATCGCCAGACCATGTTGATAGGTTAATGAGCAAACCCATTTCGAGTTCGTCATCGTCCGTTTTGTAGTTTCCAAAGTATGTGGTGTACGTAGAACCGGTTTGAAACTGCCCTTCTTCATATGCTACGCCGTTGGCATCTTGAAAGGGACCGCTTTGAGGGTCTATATACACCCAAACACGGTCAGCAAATTCATGAACATCGACGTTTTCTTCTGTTTGCACATTGAGAAATATTGCCGTCTTTTTTTCTACTTCTCCACATGAGATCAACAAAGAGAGAACAAAGGGTAAAAATGACATGATGGTACCTGTATAAATTACAAAAAAACTATGGGAGAGACACGGAGACATCGCCTTTTGGGGCGGGTATTGGCTGGTTTAGCTCTTGTATTAGAGCAGCGGAAGTACCAGTAACAGCAAGTGCTCCACCAACACCTGCCCAAAAATACCATTGGTTCCAAAGAGGAGGGACAATGGATATGCGAGATTTCTTTTCGCTATCACTAGGAAAGAGCTGTGCTTTAAAGTGAATCGATCCCTGAGCAGGAACATTCATACGCGCATTTGCAGAAGCACCATCTGGTGTAGTGACAACAAGGTTGTAGATCCCTCGTTCGACTTTTCCGATAGAGACTTTTTTTCCAGAACCGATTTCGATATCCTCAATTGTAACAACCGCATCGTTTCGATTTGTGGATATGGTAACATTGGATCCGAATTTGGATAACTTGGTTTTGATGATTCCCTTTTCTCCATCGCGATTGTCCAATTTTCGAAATGCAACGGCATATCCTTTCGCTTGGAGAAGTACACTATGGGTTTTGAGGTCTAGCCCTTCCATATTATGCGGTGTGGAACCAATGGGGGATTGGAGGTTCTTTATGAATATTTCTGCACCAGGAGGGGTTGTATCGAAGGTGGCGAGACCGGATGAACTATCCAAATTTTTATATAGATACAGATTTTGTCCTGTTGAGAATAAGAGAGAGTCTGATCTCTCTTCATGTCTTGGTGCATCCATTGTCCATGTATGTTCGCCTGATGTAATATTTTTTAGACGAATGGGAAGGGGCTGTGGTTTTCCACCATCGACGGAAACGGTCGCTTTGGGAATAGGCGAAGCGAATTCAACTGTTCCACCACCGATGTTAAGAGTCCCATTGAGATTTTGACTCATGTCGGGGGTGACGCGAACACGCCTCACAAAAGGATCATATCCATCCGCAACAATACGAACAAGATGTTTTCCTTTTGGAAGATCTATGCTCAATGGTGTTGTTCCAACGATCTTGTGATCGACATATACGGTGGATGCCGTTGTCGCTGTAACGTTGAGTGTTCCTGTTGGTGGAGCCTTTTGCTCAGTCTCCACAGGAGAATCGAGTGGTTTTTGAGGAGGTGTTGCAACAGGTTCTTCCGCAAAAGCGAAGGAACCAAGTATTAACCAAAGGGAATGTGCAAACATCTATTTTTCCTGTATCTTTATAAACTATAAACTCTAGGTTATCAAAACCATAATTAAGTCGCAAGTGTCAAGAGGCTTCTCGTTGTATTCTTCCTTTTTCTGTTCTTCGGGTATGTCCTTTTGCATCTAGCCATTCAAGCATAGGAATCGCATATTTTCGAGATAAACCACTGATCTCCTTGAATGCAGAAGGAGAAAGAATTTTATTTTTTGTGAAATAATCTGTGAGATTAGACAAAAGTAGAGCAATAGAATCTTGCGCGATCAGATTGGAGTCAATGCGAACAATTTCTTCTTTGGAACGTAAATATGCGACAAGAGGATTGTTTGGGAAGGTTGAAAAGGGAACACCTTCAAGGTTTGCCTTCCTAATTTGTTGTAGGATTGCATTTTTTTGATTTTCTTGATCCGTTGTTAGTGTGATTTGAAAATCGATAAGAGCAATTGTTCCTTTTTCTGGGATTTTTACCATGTTCTTTTGCACCGCATATTTCACAAGTTGCGCGTAGCCTTTTTCTGAAAGAGGAAGAGGGTGTCGGTGCAGCATTTCTTTTAGAGGACATCCGATGTGTAATGGATTTTCCTCATGCCATCTTGTCAGGGTTTGACAAAGAGAAGGGATGATATCGTCAACGATTTTTTGACTTACCCATTGATCTCCCAATTCTATTCCAATGCACTTCCACAGGCTTGTACAAAGCAATGAGGCTCCTCGGATTCCCCGACGTTCCAGAAGTAGATCGGTATTTCCTTTTGCGATTGCAGCGAGATCCAAGCCGGCAGAATGCTTGTGCTTTTTTCGAATTCGCTGCGCCCATGGATCAAGAATAATTCCTCCACCAAGTGTGTGTAATGGCGATTCTTGTCGAATGATACAACGATCGTTGGGCATGATGATCAGCGGTTTTTCGGTGCGCAGTTGAAGAAATTGTTTTCCTTCTTGTAGTGTTTCGTGATCGGAAATGATGGTGATACGAGCAAGAGCTTCCATTGAACCATGTAAGATTCGCACACGCGCACCATCTTTTAGATTTGGAGCATCACTTAGGTGGTGGTACTCCATATCCAGTATACTGGTTGGAGGAATACTTTTTGGACGATATAGCAGGCTACCTCTTTGTATGTGTGTTTTTTCGACCCCCACAATATTGATCGCGGTTCTTTCTCCTGACTGCGTTTGTTCTTGTTCTGTACCGTGGTGTTGAATGGAACGAATACGTCCTTCTTGGTTATGAGGAATGCTTGTCAGCGTTTCTCCAATGTTCACAGCTTGCCCACGAGCAGTACCCGTTACGACAACTCCAAATCCTTTTTGTACAAAACAGCGATCAACAGAAAGGCGAAATGGTTGGCTTGAATCTTTGATTTCCACCTGGATGTTATCAAGATGTTGTTCTAATTCTTGAATTCCAATGGGATTGGCGCCAGCAGCTGTGACAATAATGGGAGCTTCTTCTAGAAAACTTCCTTCGATGAGTTCTTCGATATCGAGAAGAGCGAGTTCAATCATCTCTTCATCGACGAGATCGGACATGGTAAGTGCGATCAGTCCTTGTTGGATCCCCAGAAGTTTGAGTATTGACAAGTGCTCTTTGGTTTGTGGCATCACACCATCGACAGCAGAAACACATAAGAGGACTGCATCCATGCTTGTGGCTCCCGATATCATTGTTCTTATGAGTTTTTCATGTCCGGGGACATCGATAAACGAAACCTTTGTGCCGGAAGGGAGTGTTTTGTCGGCAAAGCCTAGATTGATGGTGATGCCTCGTTCTTTCTCTTCGGGTGTAGAGTCCAACTGCTTACCGCAAAGAGCATGAATCAGAGTGGTTTTACCATGATCGATGTGTCCAGCTGTGCCAATGATAAGTTGTGATCTCATGAGGTCAACGTGCGAAAGGCATGATCAAGATTTTTGGGAGCTTGAGCGAGATGAGTGAGTGCGAGTCCTTCTTCTTGAGCAAAGTGAAACAGTTCTGGTCGAATATCTTTTGTACACAAAATGGAGAATGAGTGTTCTTTTGTAGTGTTGGTACGTGCTGTGATAGACGTAATCGAATCTCTTTTGGAGAGCTTTGCTTCAATCTGATCTTGTGTCATCTCTATTTTTTCACATATAAAGGAAACGTCTATATTTATTCCTCCCTGTGCTTTGTGAATGATACTCTCTACACTTCCATCAGCAATGAGACGACCGTTATTGATGATGAGAACGCGTGAACATGTAGAAGAAAACTCGGAAAGAATGTGCGTGGATAACAAGATGATTTTTCGTTGTCCAAGTTCTGTGATGAGTGTGCGGATTTCTTCGATTTGATTGGGATCAAGACCGCTTGTCGGTTCATCAAGGATGAGAATCGGAGGATCGTGAATAAGGGCCTGTGCAAGTCCCACTCTTTGTTTATATCCTTTGGAAAGCTCCGAGATGGGTTGTTTTCGACGTTGTATTAGACCTGTTGTGTCAAGGACACGTTCGATGGACTTGCTTCGGTTTGCGCCACCAAGTCCCCTGATTTTGGCGCAGTATATCAAAAAATCTTCAACGCGTAATTCCGGATATAGGGGATTGCTTTCGGGAAGATAACCGAGTTGTTTTTGTGCTTCGATGCGATGGCTCATGATATCGATATCATTGATGGTGACACGGCCTTTATCGGGACATAGATAGCCACAGATTATTTTCAGCGAAGTGGATTTACCTGCACCATTGGGACCAAGAAACCCAACAATTTCTCCTTTCTGTAAAGAGAAGGAGACATCTTGAACTGCTTGGATATTTCCATATCGTTTATTGATGTTTTCGACGATGAGTGATGTCATTGTTTGATCTCCTTGGAGTCAAGATATCGTTGTTTTTTTATTTGTGCGATTCTTGTTGGGTGCAATTGTCATAAAAAAAGGCTAAAACTACCCATTGAAAGCACGAAGAAGGGTGGGTGTTATGAGTGGAATTGAAAAAAAACTGCAAAAGCAGGTGGTTCAGGCAAGTCAAGACTACGGATTGATTCAAGATGGCGACCACATTATGGTCTGTATGTCCGGGGGAAAAGATAGCTATGTAATGTTGCATCTCCTCCAATGTATTCAAAAAAAAGCGCCCTTTGATTTTTCTTTGACCGCTGTAAATTTGGATCAAGGGCATCCTGGATTTCCGGGTCACGTCTTAGAGGAATATTTTCAACAGGTCAATGTTCCCTATAAAATGTTAACAAAAGACACATACTCTATTGTTACGGACAAGATTCCCATTGGAAAAGCCTATTGTTCGCTTTGCTCTCGTCTTCGACGCGGGATTCTATACAATGCGGCTGTGGATTTGGGCTGCAATAAGATCGCTTTGGGGCATCACCGTGATGATATTATTGAGACACTGATGCTTAATATTTTATATTCTGGCCAGATCAAGGCAATGTCTCCGCACTTTCTTTCAGATGACGAGCGAAATACCGTAATTCGGCCACTGGCCTATTGTTCGGAAGAAGATATTCAGGCACTGTCACAGGAGTGTGCTTTTCCGATTATTCCTTGTAATCTGTGTGGCTCACAAGAAAATCTCAAACGAAAAAAAGTAAAAGGTTTGATCGATCAGCTCCATCAAGACAATCCACATGTCCGGGGAAATATGTTCAACGCTCTTCGCAATGTTCGACCCGGACAGCTACTTGATCCGAAGTTGAACCTCGCCTTGGCAGCAAAATCACAAATTCGCTCCCATGAGGAGTTGTAGAGCAAACCGCAATCAGTCTCTATGCCGTGACGAGAAGATGGCATATAAAGAGTCATCACAATCTCGTAGGTAGATACGCTTCTACTTGATCTTTTCTGGTTTGTTCAATAAATCCTTTGTGAAGAATCATAAAAGGAGAAGAAGATGAAAGATTATAGAGTGTTGTTTGGGTATGCAGCCATATTGATGGCACTTGGTTTTTTTGTCCGGTCATTTTTGCCGGCCAATGCATACAACGGACCGATGGTTCATACAGGAGAGAATCCGTCTCGCAGTTTTTATGGTTTGGCAAGTCAAAGTTCATATGCAGATCTATTGACCACATCCAGCGACGAGGTTTTTGTGATTACGAGCTGTTATCTTTATAACTCTGCACAGATGGATATCTATGCGTCAACTACAGAGATCTTGGATGGGAACTTGGCTTTATGTGGCACAAATGCCAATTCTTTGAGCAATGGACGTGGTCGGTTGATAGTACCAAGTGGTACGACATTACGAATACGAAATAGATATTCTCATCAGGCATATCCATACTATATTGAAGGCTATTATGCATATGCTCCTTAGAGAGGCATACCTATAGAGGGCGTGGAAGCATACGTTGTTGGACTTCTTCTTCGATGTAGGTCAAGAATTCATCGAAGTCCATAACCAGCTGTTTCTTTGATCCGAATCGACGAAGTGCAATTTGATTGTTTTCGATTTCTCGGTTTCCAAATACACCGATGATGGGAATCTTTTGGAGGCTGTGCTCGCGGATTTTGAAGTTTACGCGTTCTGCGCGAAGATCGGCATGTACGCGATAGCCCTTGGCTTTGAGCTGATCGGCAATGGTACGGACATGTTCGTGCTGCTCTTCGGTGATTCCCATTAAGGCCAGCTGAATGGGGGCAATCCACATAGGAAAGTGACCGGCAAAATGCTCGATCAAGATGCCGGTAAACCGCTCCAAAGATCCCAAAAGAGCACGATGGATCATAACAGGAGCATGTTTTTTGTCATCAGAGCCTGAGTAGCTGGCTCCGAGTCGCCCCGGAAGATTGAAGTCAAGCTGAATGGTTCCGCACTGCCAGTGTCGACCGATGCTGTCTCTCAAAACGAATTCAAGCTTGGGACCATAAAATGCACCTTCTCCTGGATTGAGAACCCACTCAAGATTGGCTCTATCGCAGGCATCTCGGAGTGCTGCCTCTGCAGAGTCCCATACATCGTCGTCTCCGACACGCTGCTCTGGACGATCCGAGAATTTCACGAACATATCGTTGAATCCAAATTCCGAATAGATTTCTTTGATGAGTTCACAGAGGATGACAACCTCATCTGCGATTTGTTCATGTGTACAAAAGATATGTGCGTCGTCTTGTGTCATGCTGGTTACGCGCATGATTCCGTGGAGGCTTCCTCTGGTTTCGTGGCGCATGCAATTTCCAAATTCGGACATGCGAATGGGAAGATCGCGATAGCTTTTGACACCTTGGTTGAAGATCTGTACGTGACACGGACAATTCATGGGCTTGAGTGCAGAAAGACCACCATACGCTTCAGTGATGAACATGTTGTCGGTTCCAAATTTGTCCCAGTGCCCTGATTTTTCATAGAGCGTTTTGGAGATGATTCGTGGTGTGTTGACCTCTTGATAGTCATATCGACGCAGTTTTTCACGGATGTATTGTTTAAGCTTGCTGAAGATGGTCCAGCCCTTATAGTGCCAAAATATTTGTCCCACAGCTTCTTCTTGGAAGTGAAAGAGATCAAGCTGCTTTCCAAGACGACGATGATCGCGTTTTTCAGCTTCTTCGAGCATACGAAGATGGACTTTCAGCTCTTTTTTGGTAGCAAATGCAACCCCATACACACGAGTGAGCATCTTGTTTTTGGCATCACCACGCCAGTACGCACCAGAGATTTTGGTGAGCTTGAATGAGCCATGTGGAATTCGATTGAGGCTTGGAAGGTGTGGACCGCGGCACAGATCGACAAAGTCGCTATTCTTTTGGAAGTATAGAGAGAAAGCATCTTGATCAGGGGTGTCACTCATGATTTCGACTTTGTATGGTTCGCTACGATCTGCAAATGTGGATATTGCCTCATCACGAGGGATCATGGTTCGTTCTACGGGATTACGTTCTTTGATAATCTCCCACATACGTGCTTCTATTTTGGGAAGATCTTCGGGTGTGATGGTATGCGGGCAATCAACATCGTAGTAAAAACCATGCTCAATGGTTGGGCCGATGGCGAGCTTTGTTCCCGGATAGAGCTCATGAATCGCACGAGCCAAGACTTGTGCAGTGATGGTATGACGCATAATATCCAAACCAGATGGGGTTTGAATGGTGATAATACGAACCTGTGCTCCGTCAGGGACTGGGCGGATAAGATCTTGTTCTTCTCCATTGACTTCAATGGCAACTGCTGCTTTCATCAGTCCTTTTGAGATGCTGAGTGCAATATCAAAACCATTGATGGTATCTTGTTCAAAGTTTTTGCTGGAGCCGTCCGGAAGGGTAATCTGCATGGTATTCTCCCACTATTTTTAGTGCTGAGTTATAATCGTTCTGTGGATGATACGCAATAGAAGTGTCACCCACTTGTGATCTTTGTGTGAGTGAACATGAAAAAAAGAAAGAATTATACGCAAGATGCCGCGATTCCAGAGCAAATATCTTGTGATGTGATTGGATGGGTTCGCTCTCCATACACAGAGCGTCATGGTACGCCTCGTCAGGCAATC
>NYTD01000275.1 GCA_002683315.1 Deltaproteobacteria bacterium
ATCCTATATTGGAATTACAAATGATGAAAAAGTGGCTGCAACCATGCAAACCCATCTCGGTCGAACCGATGATGTTGTTCGCTCTTTCTATCACGTCTCCTACACATTCCTTGAAGATGTATCCTACAATCGTATCGCTTTTTTCCAAGTCGCTGCCGATCGATATGGCGACAATGGGTTCACACAAGCTGCATACGGAAATGCCAGCACTGTTGCCACGGAGAAAAGTATTCCATCAAGTGGTTCTACGGGCTATGCCTCCACCTCTGATCGCGGTATTGCGCTAACTGGTGATGCTCCGTGGGTTTTCCTGTACAACAGCACAAAAACAGGAGGCAACCTTCCCGAGGACAATGCCGATGTTGGATTCATTGTGCGAAATTTCCATGCAGAAATCGGAAGTGAAACCATCACAACACCCCACATCAACATTTATCGAACCAACAACGGTGGCCATCAGTACTCTTTTGAACTGGGATTACCCTATGATGCGAGCAATATGACGATTCCCGCAGGAAGTACTGTCGAAGCCATTATTGAGTATGTTGTTCTTCCTGCCGATCTGGCTGAATACTACGGAGATTCCATCCATATGCTCAATCGAACAGGATGGGGTACATCCGACATCATGCGACAGTTTGCCGATGAAAATCAGCAAGATCTGACCATGACCGTTGGAACACTTATCCACACTCACCCGATTGAAATTGAGTCTAAAACCGGGCCAACAGCAGCTCACTTTACGCTCAATGGTGGCATTGGCTATATCCCCATCACCATCACAGGACTTCAGCGAAGTGATGATTGGGTGCTGGAAAAGCTGAATTCTACCGGTTCATGGGAAGCCGTTGACCAATCCGTATATGAACATGACTATTGGCAAACTCTCTTTGTTCCACAAACACAAACCTATTCCATCACCTTCAATGTTTTGCAAGACACACCTACCGAGTATCGTCTTCAGTGGCACTAAGGAAGTCTCGTGACAAAAAAAACAAAAGGCAAGAGCGCGCTCTTGCCTTTTTCTAAAAAGAATGACGTTTGTTATTCTTTTGCACCTTTACTGAAATTAAGAGTTGTATCGCCATCTGTACAAGCGAGTTCAGAACCGGTCAATGTACAGTTCAATGGGTCTTCTGCATCTTCTTCATCTGTTGGGGTAATGGTGTAACTTCCGCCACCATTGTTTGTTGCTTCCAAATTGACAGTGTACTCTCCACCATATCCAACCTGAGACATGGATCCTGTTAGGTCTGCATCTACGGTAAGATCCAATGATTCAATGAGGTCTACTCCTTCATAAGAGTATGGAATTGTGATGGTTTCGCCATCTGCTTCGATAGATGTTCCTGTCCATGTACCAACGATAGGGTCAGCGCAGCCTGTCATAGTTGTTGTTGTACCCAGCAAAATTGTTGCAGGAATTGCAAATTGTACTCTCATATTATTTCCTTTGATTTAGAGTTGCGTCACGGTATAATCTTTTGCAAAAGAATAGGCTAATATTCTGGAGAATAAATTTTATGTCCAAGCGTTATATCGCGTTTCATAAACCCCATGGTGTTCTCAGTCAGTTCACGGGAGAACCCAACCAGCGAACACTCGCAGAATTTACATTCCCAAAGGGTGTCTATTCCGCCGGAAGACTAGACAAAGACAGCGAAGGCCTCCTTCTCCTCACCGATGATGGCCCACTCAAGCACAAACTGCTCCATCCGAATAACAACCACCAAAAAACATACTGGGTGCAAGTCGAAGGCATCCCCACCAAGGAAGCACTAAAAGAACTACAGCACGGAGTAGTCATCAAGGGATACAAAACCAAACCGTGCAAAGCAAAAATCATCCCTGCACCCGACATCCCACCACGAGAACCACCCATCCGAGAGCGAAAATCCATTCCCACGACATGGCTTTCCATTACCATATCCGAGGGAAAAAATCGGCAGGTTCGAAGAATGACGGCCACAATAGGCTGCCCCACTCTTCGTCTCATCCGCATGCAAATTGAGGGTGTGGCTCTGGGTTCACTACCGCTTGGTCAATGGAAAAACATACGCAAATCGGAGATTTTCTCTCGCTAGTCCACCATCAACCAGTCGATAATGCGATGTTCAATCTCTTGGTTGTCTTCGTTGGGCTGACAAGTTTGAGAATCGATGGACATGAGAGAGTGTTTGGGCGGGTCATCGTCTTTGTGAAAGGCAAGCCATGCTTCATCTTGTGCATTCATCACCACAGAGTCTAGGGTAATCACACTGCTCACCAGTCGTTCATAGGAATATCCGGGCTGGTCTTGACCGGGGGTATACTCGTGGCAAAAAGCCCACGTCGCGTTGTCTGCGTAGTTGTAGGCCAAGTGTACCGCTCGACTCCCACCGATGGCCGTATCGAAAATGGTTTTGTCGTTGTAGGCAAAATAGATTTGGCTGTTGTAGGAATCAGCTACAGGGTCATAGATCCAAAATCCGGTGGTCCCCGTCACGTCGATGTGTGGCTCAATCACCGAGCCAAAAACCTGTGTCCCCGGAACATCAATCATCAAGCTTCGGTAGCCTTGATCGGGGAACTGACGCTCTTCTTCCCACGTCTTGGGATCGAACATCACCCACAGTGAACCGATCTGTTGCGGTTCTTCCGCATTCGGGTCTTCGTTTTGATTGAAGCGATGCAAGGACACGTACAAAAATGACTTTTTGCAGACCAAGGAAGAAGCCTCGGCAAAACCATCATCATCGGCATAGGCATCAAGGTTGATTTCACCGAGAACCTCGAATGTATTTTCATCAAGCACCAAGATTCCGGAACCATAATATTGGGAGATAAAAACCTGTCCTTCGCAGATGGCCACATCGCTGGGATACAGCGCGCTTGGCCCTTCCCAAACATATTCCGCTTTTGGCTGGGTAAAATCAGACGGGTCATATTGGACGATGCTTTCGCTTCCGCCACGATTGAGTAGCCACACGTACTCATCTTTGACCACGAGTTTTCCTTCTAGACTCGCTTCACGAAGAACTTCTCCATTTTCCCATTCTCCCGTATTTCGAAGTGCAAGCTGTCCACCACTGTCTCCTTCTTCCAGAACCAAAAAGGATTGCCCATCTGCAGATGGCTCGGAGCTAGGCTCAATTTCAGTGGCCGTATCTTCTGTGCCACTGTCTTGGGTTCCACTGTCTTGCTGTGTTGACGTGTCTTTTTCGGATTGCTGACATGCCAATAAGAATGCGATCAGTGCGAGAGAAATCATGGTACCTCCAAAAAGGAATCTTTTTTGGATTATCATAGAATATATGAACATGCATTATGAAGAGTCATATTCCTATCAATATGCACATTGAATCAATCGCCTTCCCACACAAATAATCCCTCTTCAACGACCAAAGACAGCACCTGTGATACATCATTCTTTCGCAGACACTCATCATACACGTGCGGAAATTCCATACCGCGAGACTCGACGTACTCCCACTTGAGCGTCTCGCCAAAAATCTCAGATTCAAAAACCAACACCACCAACGCCTTGACTTTTGGAAAATAGAGGTTGGCCGTCTCCAATACCGAATCAACCGTACTTAGATGAATGTAACCATCTTGGATATCGATGGGCGCAAGGGGAATCGCGTCCTCAATCGTATCCCACAGATCTTTGAGAATAATTCGATAGACCTTCATTCTTGCAACCCCTCATCTTGGTGAATGGTGTATCGCGCACCGGCCTCTACCGTGAACGTCTGCTCGGTTCGCGCTGCATTGGGCCACGTCACCTTCACATCAAGCTCGCAAGATGCGTCCACACCAAAGTGCAATACCAGATCGTTTTGTGCGCCGTAGTGCCCATACCCACCACCAACTTCTTGCATTTGGGTGACACCGTCGTGCGTAACCTCAACACGAGCGCCCACCGCACTTTTGTTGCTTCCCGAACCGCCAATCAAGGCGATCTGCACAAAGTTACGCTTGGCTTCCCACTGGTTTTCGTAGATTCGGGCGTGGAAGGATTCGGGACAGTCATCATCGCAACGACCTGAGGAATGACCAATCACAATATCCAAATCTCCATCGCGATCGAAATCGGCTACCGCAACCCCGTGGCTTCGATTGTGAAGCAGTCCTTGCTCTAGACCGACCTCAACAAAAGTTCCGTCGTCTTGCTGATGATACAGCAATCCTCTCGTACCTGGATAATCTGTCGAGCCAATGTACAAATCCTTTCGCCCATCGTTATCGAAATCAAAAATGGTTCCCGTGATGTCTCCATCATTCCAATCTACGATATCGTGGGTACGCGTGATTCCCACCTCTTCCAAATCTGGACGAGTAAAGGATACCTCTTGTGTTTGGTTGTTGATCAAAATGGAACTGGAATCCGAATTCAGTCCCACATCCCAGTGTACAATCTCGGTAGTGAGTAAATCGTTCCAGCCATCGTTGTTTATATCTGCACAGATGGTCGCCCCTGAGTTTCCACCCAAACGATATGGTTCACGATCGGTACTGTGATTCCAGCGAAATGCATCATCATCTTGCTCACAGCGAATCTTTTCCGGCTCAGGAACACCGTCACAACCCGTATCGCTGGGATTCAACGTACACCAGCAACGCGCAGACTCATTGTCCGACCAGTCTTGGTTCTCATCAAAGGCATATCCAGAAGACACACTTCGATTGATGAACATCCCATCGGCTGCGCCCTCCCACAAATGATTGGGCGCACGACCATAGGAAGCCGAGAGCAAATCTGGATATCCATCATTGTTGAGGTCACATGCAGCTGCAGACCAACTAACCGTATGGCCACCACCATTGTTGATGTCATCAAGAGCATTGCCTGACCACGCACGCGTCTGAAGATTCACACCACGCGTTACATCCACAAAGGTACCATCACCGTACCCCCAAAAGAGTAAATCTTGAGTCGCATTGGCTTGACCAAGCCACAAATCCAATTTCCCATCAAGATTGTAATCCACAAATGCTGCTCCAGCGGGTTTTGCTGCGGAAGAGTTACGAAACTCATTGCTTTCATCACCAATCGAAAAAGTTCCATCACCATTGTTTATCATCAGCTCGGACGTCTCATCACGTGACCCGTCTGCGTTATATCCAGTATACACATCCAAATCACCATCGTTATCTACATCACCAAATGCCACAACCTGACCCGGCCTTCCTTTCCCACCGTTTCGTGGTGTACGAATACCCGATGATTCGGTCACATCGACAAATCCATTTCCTTCGTTATTGCGAAGCAGCCATGAACTTCGAGCATCACCCGCAAAGTCATCCGATGAACCATCCTTGCGAATAAAGAGATCAGTCCAACCATCCCCATCAAAATCAACCGCAGAAACACGAGTACCCACTGCATTAATTCCGTCAAGTCCCCACTTTTCTGTTTGCTCCACAAATGCAACCGTTGGTCCATCTCCAACATCAACACATGTGTTCTCTTTTGTTTCCGTACACGCCAACAGCCACAACATTATCATACCAACTCCGTTATTCTACTGTTTATGTATCCATCATCAAACCAATGCTCAACTTGTACATCAAAAGAAAAAAGGGATATAGGTCAAGAAAGAATAAAATTAATCTGACATATGGAGCTATCATGAAGTCATTGATTATTTTCCCGCTACTTCTGGCATGTGCAAGTGAAACAAAAATTGCTGAGCCAAGCAACGAAGGAACCATCACCCAAGATGCCGACAGCGATGGATTTATCTCTCCAGAAGACTGTAACGACTCCGACGCAAGTATTTCTCCCAACGCCGAAGAAGTCTGTGATGGAACCGACAACAACTGTGACGGCCAAATCGATGAGGATGTACAAACCAACTTTTTTGCCGATTACGATGGTGATGGATTTGGAGACCCAGCCATTGTCGTGCAAGGATGTAGCGAACCAGATGGATTTGTTCCCAACGGTTCCGACTGCGATGACCGCGAAGACAATGCATTTCCAGGAAGTACAGAAATTTGTGACGGCATTGACAACGATTGCAACGGCACAACCGACGAAGGAATCGGAGAAGAATTCTTCATAGATGAAGACGCTGATGGGTTTGGCAATGCAAACAACACCCTCATCGCATGTGCACTACGAGATGGACTGACCAACCTTGATGGAGATTGCGACGATACCAATGTTCAGATCAACCCACTGGCAACCGAAATATGTGACGAGATCGACAACAACTGTGATGGCACCATTGATGAAGACGTACAAACCACATTCTATGCCGATGCAGACGGAGATGGATTCGGCGATGAACTTACCAGCATCCAAGCGTGCGCACTTATAGAAGGCTATACCGTCATTTCTGGTGATTGCGATGATGCTGACACCCTCGTCTACAATGGCGCCATGGAAACCTGTGATGGAAAAGACAACAACTGCGATGGCACAACCGATGAAGACACCGCCATGGGTGCACCTCTTTGGTTCGAAGATGGCGATGATGATGGATTTGGAAATCCAAACAGCACCACAAACGCATGCAACCAGCCAAATGGATATGTTGCTGACAGCACAGACTGCAACGACAACAACGACAGCATCTCCCCATCGATGATAGAACAGTGCAATTCCGTCGATGACAACTGTGATGGACAAATCGATGAAGATGGCGCAAGTGATGCACCTGTATGGTATGAAGATGGTGATGAAGATGGATTTGGAGATCTCAACAGTACACTCTACGCATGCAACCAGCCAAACGGATATGTTGCTGACAGCACAGACTGCAACGACAACAACGAAGACATCTCTCCCAGTGGAACCGAAATTTGCAACAGCAAAGATGACAACTGCGACGGACAAGTCGATGAAGATGGGATTCAGTTCACATTCTACATCGATGCTGACAACGATGGACTCGGAGATCCAAGTTTCAGCGAAGAATCATGCACCCAACCCACCGGCTATGTCTCCAACAGCTATGACTGCGACGATGGGGATGTCTTGTCCACCTCTACAACCAATGACGCCGACTGTGATGGTATCGATAATATTGAAGACTGTGATGATACAGACCCATCTATTCTTGGATTGGGAACCGACAGCTCGTGTCCCGCGGCAGATTGTACTGACCTCTTGAGTATAAAGCCCGACGCAGAAAGTGACGTATACTGGATTTCACCGCAAGGCTCTCCTTTTGAAGCATATTGCGACATGGATACCGCTGGTGGAGGGTGGACGATGCTCTTTAACCTCGACACTTCAGACGGACATGTCATGTGGTGGGGAAATTCATTGTGGACCGACACCAATACGTATGGAGATGTGCACACCCCATTTCTTGAGGATCATAAAAATGATGCGTTTTCATCGCTCGATGAAGGAAGCAACATCCTTCTGGTCGTCCATCAAAACGGTCAGTATGTGGGCTGGAAACGATTTATCAAAAGCGGTGCCGGCACACTTCTCAATTATCTCACCCAATCCGACAATACTCTCTTAGGCTCTTCTGTGCTTGATTCTAGTACAAGTGGGGTTTGGAGCGGAGAGCGACTTGTTCGAGACTCCACATCTCTTTATGCCAATCGCTGTGTGCAAACCGGTGGCGCTTGCACATCGGGAAGCACAGGCTCCCCCGACGGCGATCGAATTGGCTCAATGGAAGGCACCATCTTAGACAACAACGGTGGTGGGCTCGGAAACTGGCACGATATGAACTATTGTTGTGGTATTTCAAACCCAGGCTCTGGAAAAGTCTGCAACGGCTACGGTTTCCGTACAACATCCGAAGCACAGGCTGGTTGGGTGTACTCAGGACAAAACGGAACCTTCGGTACCGATACACTGGTACCCATGACCGGAACGCAAAGCAACTCCGGATGTACTGCCAACTGGGCTATTGGAAATGGTGTAGACTACGACTATGCCCTTTTCTTTGGTCAGTGAGTAACCTCTCTGGCAATATCCACAAAGAACTTATCGCATAAATCTCAAGTGTCATGTAATTCAATTACTTGAATGTACAGGCCAATTCGTTTATATTTTACACAAATCTAATATGGAGGAAATATGTCCATTGATCTTCGCTGTTTTACGTATGTCAATATTCTTCAACCCCAAACGGCCGGTTTCTTGGGAACCGTTAGTCAAGGATACCATCCTCTAGAGAACCAATCAGCACTCTTCATTGAAGTCTCACCGGGAATGGATATCAACATTGTGACCGACATCGCCCTCAAAAGCACCTCTGTTCAACCAGGTATGATGATTGTAGAACGTCGATACGGAGCCCTCGAGCTACACCACGAAGACCAAGGTCAAGTACACACCGCAGGAGAAACCATCCTTGACCAGCTCGGTGTACAACAAAGCGACCGCCTCAAGCCACGTATTGTCAGCGCGCAAACCCTAACCGGAATAGAAGGATACCAGTCTCAGCTCGTCAATCGCATGCGTCACGGAAACTTCCTCCTTGAAAACGAAACCCTCTACGTCCTTGAAGTCCACCCTGCCGGTTATGCCCTCCTTGCTGCCAACGAAGCAGAGAAAGCTGCCGATATCAACATTCTTGAATTCCGTGCTGTCGGCGCATTTGGTCGTGTATACCTCGGTGGAAGTGAGGCCAATATTGAAGAAGCCGCCAAAGCCGCACTCAATGCTCTTGCCCAAATCGAAGGCCGTCCCAACGAAGGATAACCACAAGGAGAACCAGCCATGCCCAATATTGTACTTTGCAACGCACTACGCTCTCCCATCGGTCGATTTCAAGGAACTCTTTCCACTGTACGCCCCGACGATCTACTCGCGCGTGTAATGGAAGGTGTCATAAAACAGGCCGATATCGATCCCGTACTCATCGACGAAATTTTCATGGGATGTGCAAACCAAGCCGGAGAAGACAACCGAAACATTGCACGAATGTCTTCTCTTCTCGCAGGTATCCCGCAGTCAGTCCCTGGTGTCACCGTCAACCGCCTCTGTGCCAGTGGTCTAGAAGCAGTCGTCCAAGGGTACCGTGCAGCGCGATGTGGAGAAGGAAATGTATTCCTCGTCGGTGGTGTGGAAAGCATGTCTCGCGCCCCCTACTCCATGCCCAGAGGGCCACAGATGCCCAAAGCAGGCAATTTTCAAGTGTACGACACCTCACTCGGATGGCGATACCCCAACCCAAAAATGGAAGCGATGTTCCCACTGGAAGCCATGGGATGTACAGCCGAAAATGTGGCTGATATGCACAACATCTCACGAGAAGATCAAGATATATTCGCCCTCAACTCTCAGAAGAAAGCCGTTGCAGCCATAGAATCTGGCGCATTCACAGATGAGATTATTCCCATAGAAGCACCTGCAGGAAGACGCAAGACCGTACTGTTTTCCCAAGATGAAGGCCCAAGAGCAGACAGCAATCTAGAAAAACTCGCATCGCTTCGTGCCGTATTTCGAAAAGGAGGAACCGTCACCGCTGGAAACTCCTCTACGCTAAATGACGGTGCAAGCGCAATGCTGCTCACTACTGAAGCGCGTGCAAAAGAGCTCGGACTCACCCCAATGGCTCGCATAATCTCAACAGGTGTCGCTGGCATCGATCCAACAATTATGGGCCTTGGTCCCGTAGAGGCTACAAAAATGGCATGCAAACGCGCAGGAATTACACCGCAAGATCTCGACCTCATCGAACTCAATGAAGCATTCTCCGCACAGTCTCTTGGCGTGATTCGCATGCTCAATCTTGATGAAGAACGAATCAACGTACACGGGGGAGCAATCGCACTTGGACACCCTCTTGGTTGTTCCGGTGCAAGAATCTTAACCACACTTCTTCATGCGATGAAGCGACATGATAAAAACATTGGTCTTGCTTCTTTGTGTGTTGGGGTTGGACAAGGACTATCTGTTATTGTGGAGCGATATCAATGATCAAAAACATTACCGTATGTGGCGCAGGAACCATGGGCCGTGGAATCGCACAAGTTTCAGCGCAATTTGGATACAACGTTCGCCTATTCGATCTCAAGCAGGAACAGCTTGATAACGCCATGAACGCTATTCGAAGGAATCTGGACAAAGGTGTAGCGAGAGGCAAGACAACTGTAGAAGAACAAGAAAGATGCCTCGCAAATCTTCGTGTATACACCAGTTTGGGAGAAGCCTGTACGGATTGTGATCTATTCATTGAAGCGGTTCCCGAACAGCTTGCACTCAAACATAAGATTTTGTGTGAAGTGGAAGGATATGTGTCTAAAGAGTGTATTCTTGGTACGAACACATCCTCTTTGTCCATCGCAGATGTCGCACAACCTCTGTCTCATCCAGAGCGGTTGCTGGGAACGCATTTTTTCAATCCCGTACACATCATGAAACTCCTTGAACTTGTGTATCACGAGGGTACAGCACAATCGGTCATTGAATCAATCCAATCGTACGGAGGCACCATACAAAAAGAATGTATTTTGGTCCGCAATGCTCCAGGATTTGCGACCTCAAGACTCGGTGTTGCATTGGGTATGGAAGCCATTCGCATGCTGGAAGAGGGTGTAGCAAGTGCGGAAGATATCGATAAGGCGATGGTTCTTGGATATCGTCATCCCATTGGCCCACTAAAACTCACCGATCTGGTAGGACTTGATGTTCGTATGCACATTGGAACCTATTTGAGCCAAGCACTCAACAATGATGCATTCTCTCCTCCAGAGCTCATGAAGCAAATGGTAGAAGAAGGCAAACTAGGCAAGAAAACCGGCATCGGATTTTACGACTACAGCGATTCATGAACATCGCCATTATTCCATGTAGCAAAGAAAAAATATGGGATATAAATCCAGAAATAGGAGCAGTACAAGCCAGCAAAGCATACCGTTCTGCATTCCATCGGTACGCAGCCGCTTATGCTCGCAAAAACTGTAATCATACACTAATATTTTCCGCCAAATATGGTCTCATGGAACCTGATTTTTTGATTGAAGGGACATATGATGTGACGTTTTCACGTGCGGAAGACCCTTGTATATCTCTGGCTAGAGTTCAAAAACAAGCGGAAAGATATAATCATGCAACATCCATTACAGTACTCTGTCCCCAAAGCTATGCCATACGACTCGAACAAGTCTTTTCCTCCCTACCTCCACAAATACACTTCCCATTACGCGGGATTGGAGGATTTGGACACATGCATCGATATCTGTTTCTCAAAAGTCAATAATCTATTTTGCAAAAGAATAATGTTCATTGAACAATGAAAAAAGACACGTTATCACTTATTGGTGATAACAAATAGGAGAAGATGTGATTACTCGTACCACACTTGAAGAGCAAGTGGATATGACACAAATTGATAAGGAGATTACAGCTGTCATCTCCGCTTCAATAACCACACCCGAAAAACTACTTTCCTTCATACATCGATATATCTCTTGGAATGGCTATTTCGGTTCGGGTGTCGCAACTCTTGCTGGAAAAGTAGGTCGTAGTCGCTCTGTCTTCATCGATCCAGATGAGCCACTATTGGCGGTAGCAGATCGTTCTGTCTTGGTTGCCTCATATGTATTCGATGCGGCAAGAGATGAGTTCAATGACAAAAGCACACCATGGCGAGATACGCATCGGTGTTTGGCCCAAGCATTCCTCAAAGGAAGCCACACATTCTTCGTCCAAAAGCATGATATTAATAACAATATATACACCTCTCCTTTTTGGCTTAAAGGCTTAAATACTCGTGTTGCACAAGGTTATGGTGCACATTCACCCGACGAGGCCATGCACATTTTTCATGCAATGGGCTACCATCTTGGATCTGAACTCCTTGCAGACAAAGAATTCTCTCTCATCGATGACTTTTTACAAAAACGATTTCCAGAGCTTATCACCTTTCTCCATGAACATGCTTTTCTCATTGGAGATAAAGAACACAATGGATATACATGGCTTCATACACACTCTGGTCACGGTAATGCAGTCGAGGCTGATCATTTTGCCTATGCAATGCGCGGCATCGATCTTTCGTACCATTATCTACCAAAGTCACAAGAAAAAGAGATGACCTACCATCTCATCGAAGGATTTCTACTCTTTGCTCGTGACCACCAAGAATTCTTCACACGCATGCTCGAGGATATACACAATGAGTAAATGGTTAAAAACACTAGAAAAGATGGGGCTCGTACAGCTCGAAGAAGGAGATGCTCCTGCTGCTCAAACATCACCTGATACAAAAGAAGATCTAGACAGCCTAACCATCGACATTGATCGAATGACTCGGGAATTGGAAGGCTTTTCCGCAGAAGAAGAAGAAGAGATCAAGATCACTGTGAAAGAACCTTCTGTTGCTCCTCCTCAATCCCCTGCTGGCACTCGACTTGATTCCGAGACTATTGATTCAACATTTCGTGTACGCGACCTAAGCAAAATTTATGAGGAGGCAGCAATTGAACCTTCTCCTTACCCCATTGAACGAATGGTTCGTCTGCTTGATGGACTCAAGGCCATGCCCGAAAACATGAGACTTCAAGCAGTGAAGGCGATGGATCTCGCCGATGATACATGGACCATAGAAGACTCAATATTAGATGGTCAACGCAAAGCACAAGCCGTTTCCAATGAACGAACACGTATTCTCAAGCAACTTCAATCACGAACGCAACATATTGAAGAAGAGAAGCAAAAACAAAGTGAATATCTGTCTCAGATGACAGCAGAAATCCAGCTGCAAATTGCAGAATTGGAACGAATACTAGAAGAAGAAACCAAGCTTGTAGCTACACAAAAAGCAGAGCTAGACGCCGAACTCAGTGCCACACAACATGCATATGAAGAAACAGACTTTGCACTCAAAAACAGACTTGAATCCATCAAAAAAGTCATTACATCAATACAAAAATAAATCATATATTCTGGAGCAAACATGGCCAAACTAACACCTGCCGCCAAAGGCCTTATTTCACTGGTAATACTTTCTGTCACTGGAGCCGCCGCATGGCATCTTGGCGTCAAAGATCTCGTGTCTTCCTCCGGAGAGAAATCTTCACAAAGTGATGCACAAAACGATTCTCAGAATTCAGGAACAAAATCCAGCAATACAAACATAGCTTCTGGAAAAATTGGCTCCAAAGATAATCCGCTCAAGGTTTCTATTGTATCCTTCCACGGCTATGCCCCTGCGATTGTTGCCAATGGGAATTCACTCTCCACAAAAAGTGGGTCTATATTTGAAAAAAATGGAGTCTATGTTGACTTTATTATTCAAGATGACATCCCCACACTATCCACGATTTTCAGTTCTGAAACAGCGCACTGTGCATGGAGAACATCGGATTTCTGGGCACAAGAGCATCCCAACCTGCGTAATGCTGGACACGATGCAAAAGCCATTGTGGTCGTAGACAACACACAAGGAGCAGATGCTATTATTGCACGGGACAAAAGCATTCAAAGCATCGAAGACTTGGCTGGCAAAAAAATAGGACTTCTTCAATTCACTCCATCTGACGGTATGGTCATCGACGCAATTAACAACTCAGCACTCTCAAAAAGAAAGCGACAAAGTGTTGATTTTGTCTATATCAATGTGGAAGAAGGTACTGCAGGTGTTCGTGCAGCACTAGAGGGAGGTCGTATCGATGCAGCTGCACTATGGGACCCCGATCTTTCATTGGCTGTCAAAAATACCAATGCACATGTTGTATACTCTACCAAAACTGCGACAAACCTAATCTACGATGTCATCGTTTGCGATCAACGCGTCATAAACAACTCTGCCAATGATCTTGCACTCGAAGGATTCGTCGCAGGGTGGATGGAAGGTGTTACAGCAGCCGAAAGTGACCCAGATAATGCTGTAGAAGCACTTGTCCAAACCGAAGAATTCTTTACTCTTCTCGCAAAAGATGAAGGCAAACCATTTGTGAAAGGGTTGTTCAAGAACCTCGTTTGGACAGGACTCGAAGATAATGCTCGTATCCTCGGCCTTGCAGGAACCCAAAACCACTATGAACGTGTATACAAGCGATTCGATAAAATCTATCGCTCTGCAGGGGCACTCGCGAATCCAAACTCTCCTGTTATCAATCCACAAGACTCCTTCGAATACAAATACATAAAGCGCCTTGTCGAACAGAGCAGCACAGCCAAAAAAGAGGCGAGCAAACCTGAATACGTATTCACCAAATCAGAAGCAAAGCAAGCATCAAAAAAAGAAGCAGCGCTGACGAAACCTGTTCTTGTTGGATTTAAGTCCGGTTCAGCGGATCTCAACAAACGTGCATTCCAGCTCATCGACGAAGAAATGGTACCACTCATTGATAACAATGGTTCAGCATACTTTATTGTTTCTGGAAATACTGATTCCACTGGTTCTCGTAGTGTAAACCTTTCCCTCAGTAAAAAGAGAGCACAAGCTGTCGTTGATTATTTGGTAAAAGAGTGGGATATCCCAGCAGAGCGATTCATTATCAAGGGTAATGGTCCAGACAAACCTCTTTGCAATGAAAAGAATCCCCAAGAAGAAGGACTTAGTTTAGAAGAATGTCGCGCGCAAAATCGCACCACACGCTTGGCGATTCACTCTCGGTAAATTGATATGTGGAACCCTTATCTACCGTTATCCAAATCAACCAAACGTATATCCACATTTGGTTCTCTCGCATTTGTTCTCTTCCTGTGGAGCCTTCTCTCTGGTCTCAATATTATCGGGCCTGACAAACTTCCATCACCGTGGGATGTAGGCAAAGCCTTCGCCACCCTAACATGGAGTGAAACAGATCAACAAAAAACGGTAGAACGTTCTCTCAAAGAAGTTACCATTGAAATCGAAAAGGATGCAATACTCCCTGCTGAACAATGTAATCAGGTCTGTGTACCTCTTTATGACAATCCTGCTATTCAATCCATTGAAGAATGTGAGATTGACTGGAAAGACGAACAATATCCAGAAGGAATCTTATGGTGTAGCACAAAGATTGTGGAAGGACAGAGTCTCTTGTGGGAAGCGACCTATTGGTCTGTTTCCCGTGTATTTCTCGCGACCTTGGCCACACTTCTTATCGGTCTTCCGATGGGGATCTTGATGGGAGCGAGTACACGAATTAATGCACTTCTGTCTCCTATCGTCGATCCACTTCGTTCTACTCCTGTTGTGGCAATTCTTCCGATTTTGGTTATCTGGCTCGGAATTGGCGAAGTCATGAAAATCGCATTCTTGGTCTTGGGTGCCATTGTATTTTTGATACCCATGGTTCGAGATGCACTTCAGGCAGTCCCTCAAACCTACTGGATATCAGCTCGAGATCTGGGTGCAACAGAATGGGAGTCTGTACAAAAGGCTGTTCTTCCCATGGCTATGCCTAGAATCGCTGATGCCATCATTGCAAGTGTCTCCATCATGTGGACCTACATCACCGTAGCCGAATATGTGAATGCAGAAAAAGGATTGGGTCAGCTCATCCAAAATGCAAAAAGATTTTCCGCAATGGATCAGGTCTTTGTCGGAATTATTGTGATTGTTGCTCTTGCGCTCGTCACTTATCAGCTAATGGTCAAGCTCAAGCAGAGTCTTTATCCGTGGGAGTCAGAACTATGAGCATCAAAATGGACAATGTTGGACAATCATTCCCAAAACCAGATGAAGAAGGAATGGTTTGTATTGTTGATAGCATCGATCTGGAAATCAATGAGCCCAGTATCAATATGCTACTTGGTCCTTCTGGATGTGGCAAGTCTACCATTCTCAAAATGATGGGTGGAGTACGTCCTTTTGGAGTCGCATGTCCCACAGCTGGAGAGATTTTCATTAATGGTGAAGCCTGTCACGGTCCACACAATGATGTGGTCATGGTTTTTCAAAAGTATGCCAACAGACCCGATCTAAGTATTTGGGACAATGTCGCTTTCCCCTTAACCTTATCGCTATGGAAAAAGAGGATTCCCCCACAAGAGCGAGAAGAGCGTGTCCGTGAGATGTTGGAGGCTGTAGGACTCGCTGATAAAGCTGCATTACGACCATCACAGCTCAGTGGCGGACAAAATCAGCGTGTTGCTTTGGCGCGTGCGCTTGTATTGCGTCCCAAAATCATTCTCATGGATGAGCCCTTTGGAGCATTGGATGCACAAACAAGAGAGGAAATGCAGCATTTACTTATCGAGCTTCAAGAAAAGCACAATTGCATTATTGTATTTGTCACCCATGATGTAGAAGAAGCACTATTACTCGGAGATCGCGTCATCGTTCTTTCTACAAAACCAGCTACGATTGCGGAAAACTTTGAAATTAATGAACCAAAGCCACGCTCTTCTATCTGGCTTGGTTCCACATATGCCAACCAGCAACGTGAAAAGATCCTATCTGTATTGCATGCATCTACGAGTAAGGACTTCCAATGAATCATGATGAGGAAGAAAACATCAACTATTGGAAAGAGTTTGTTACCTCCGAAAGTTCACTCATGGGATTTGTCGGCTCTATCGGTGTAGGAGCACTACTTTCAGTTGCTCTCACACCAGGTTTTGCATTGATTCCTCCACTCCTTTTTCTCTCTGGAGGTGCGGTAGCATCGATGTTCATTCCTACCTCTGTATTGTATCAAGAGCATATTAGGGGAAAGAAGAGAAAAGAAAAATATGAGCGAATCGAAAAAGAAATGATTGCCATCCTCAAAGAAAAATCTCCCAATGCTGAAGAAAAATGGATGCAGTACTGGAAGCTCAAAGAACAGTGGGAAACCATGAAAAAGTGGAGCAAGCAGGGTGGAGCAATTGCTGAGTATGAAATCAACTCTTTTGAAGATTCTATACTCAGCTACCTCCAAATGTGGTGCTCTCTTGAATCGATGAAAGAGAGTAGTGCCACAATCGACATCTATTCAATTAAGCAAAAAATAGAGTCCATCGACCACGAAATATCAAAAACAGAAGATATCATGAGTGAGAAGCAGCTTGTACAAGCACAAATGGAGTATAAAAAAGTCCTCTCTCGTCATCAAGACCTCAAGACCAGAACAATTGCCATGGAAGCGAAAATGGTCGCTCTTGTTCATGGATTCGAAGAGATATATCAGCGTCTCATCAGCGGACAACTATCATCATCAACCGATATTCAAGATGCTCTGAAGCGACTTCGAATCGAAGAAGAATTGGATATGGCTGTCGATTTTGAGCTCAATGCACTAAGCTCTCCTGTGTCTAAAAAGAAGAAAAATAAGAAGAAACAAAAACAGGCACAGTCTCGAAAGATGTAGCTAGCCTTTCTTACAGATCATCACATCCCGTACAATTGATTCGCTCATTCGATGTGGAATCGAAAAGTCTACTATATCCAGTCCTGAAGCAATACAAACATCCAAAAGAGCATTTCGTTTGGGAATATTTCTGTTAAATGCTATTACCATCGCACCTCCCTTCTGTAAAGAATCTCCCCACACTGGTATCGATTCTCGTAATAAATTCAATGGATTACGCGTGCCTTGTCCAACGTGATGCTGTATGCCATATGGAATATCGGTGACAATTAAAGAGAATGTCCGTTCTTTGAATACTTTTCGAATCGAACGACAATCACCATGGACAGCTTTGAAAGCAGTCTGCTCTGCCTGAAAATCAATACAAACCCCCTGTTTCTTTTTATTGGGTTTTACACCCAAAAAACTTTGCCGAAAAGAATGTTTTTGGCGATGAATCTTTGTCCATTTTTTTAGATGTCTTTGAATATCGTCCATCGCTTTGGGATCTATCTCTAGACCAAAACTATCGATTCCATATCGCAACGCCCATAGTAATGAGGTTCCTCGACCACACATAGGATCCAAGAGAACTGTATCGGATTCTGGGATATCGTTTCGTATTGTAGCCAACCCAACATTGAGTAGTAATTGCGTGAGTGTTTCATTTGTTTTTCCTCTATATTTACTACCAAAAACAAAATCTTCATGAAGAGAGAACTTGGGAAGAACCTCTAGTGGAATAAGAAACCTTCCTTCTTGTGCATACAATCCTTGTACAAAAGACAGATGCACTAATTCCCAAAGCTTGTCCTCTTCAACATCTGCAAATAAAAACTCCAATGTTCCAATACAAGCATATTCAAAAGATACATCTTTGCATAGATAGGCTAATTCTTTTTGTGCAACATCAATATAAGATTGAAAATAAGCAGATTTCGACTGTGGGGATATTTGGATGGCTACATTCATACATTCACCTCTATTTGATGTAGTTCCTGATCATGGTGTACCGTACTAATTACAGATGTGCAATATGAATACGAACTAGATTATGTTCATACGTCCATAACATTGAAAAGGAGTCTTTGATGAATGTTTTATTCGATAACAACACGCTCAATCTCGAGAATCGAGACGTAGTGAATATGTGTAACGTCATGTAAAAGATTTGCCTATCATGGTCAACACTGTGTTGTTCAGATATCGTTAAAATGAAAATTAATGAAAGGTAATTTGCCGTACAGCTCGGTTTTGAGAGTCGAAACCTATTTATTGTCGATAAAATGGTCAACAAGAATCTAAATCTAGAATATGATTCGGATGGTGTTCACCATGTAGAAGAACTGGGTATGAATGTTCACGGTACACTCCCCCAGGTCTTCTTGGATAAAGACCAGAGTAACAAGTCATCACTACACTTGTACACCATTCTCCAATCGGGAACCGCGGAAATAGAAAGGACCCCTCTTGCCACACTGGCTGCAGGTGGAGCGATCAAAAATTATGATGCCGCCCAAACAGATGAAAACTATGTTCGGAATACAGATGGTGCACAAAAATGGCGTAAAATGAATAAGGACCTGCAAAAGAGCTAGGGAAAATATTCCAGTGAAGGAATTCCTCTTTTCCTTATGTCAATAAAGTCTTGCCTGTGTGCATTTTCCTTAAGAATTGTAGAGTGTCGCCGAGGTCGTATTCCCGGAAGCTCTGCATTATTGTTGTTTTCCGTCCACAATGGTATTATCTCAACATGAGAAATTCGAATGCGCTTCATTTCATTTTGAAGCCTATTAAGAGAAATATCGATAGCCAACAACATTCCATCTCTTGTTTTTCCTTTTGTTGTTTTTGGATACCGTCCATACTTTCGCGACATGTCCGAAAAGAGATTTCCAAGACTGTAGACTATCACCCCTTCATTTCCATTCTTTTTGGTATACTGAACTATAGGTTGCAGCGTATGCGAATGATGCCCCAATAGCACATCGACTCCCGCCTCCATCATCTTTGGCGCAAGTTTTGAATACAAGGGCAAAGGCTGCAGACGATATTCTGTTCCCCAGTGAAAAGAGAATACCAAGATATCTACCTGAGATTTTGCTTGCCGGATAGAAGAAATAACAGATGCTTCTTCGATGTGATACCACAAGGCATCTCTATCTGGAACACAATCCTCTTGGCACACAGGGCCGGGCAAGGCCACACAGGGCTCAGCATCTATCGTATTATCATTGATATTCATCAAATCAGTCATCGCCAGAAATCCTACGCGAACCCCACGAACCTCTTTGATCTGAAGAGCATGAGCTGTACGACAATCTTTTCCAGAACCGACCACCATAATGGCGCGTTGTTCTAATTCTTGGATTGTACGCATCATTCCAATAGGGCCTTGGTCAAAACTATGATTATTGGCAAAAGAGACAATATTGATCCCCGCATGTTTCAGTGCATCGAGAAAAACAACTGGAGCATTGAGAATCTCTCCGTGAATCTTGGTGTGCATATCAGGATCGGTGGGTGTTTCCAGATTAACAAAGCCAATATCTGCTTTCTGAAAAACAGGAGCTACATCCTCTAAAATCCAATCAAAACCACCATGATTGATCGTTGTTCCATCCGTATTGAGCACATTTTTGGTGCGGGCTGTTTTTTTGACCCTCCAATGAACCAGTGTGTCTCCAGACGCTACAATTCGAATATTCTCAGAATTAGGCTGCGAAAATCCAATGCAAACCACGCTCAACAACCACATTCGAACTCCTAATTAATATTCCGTAAAAAAGAGAAAATTCGCACATGCGTGTACATGTACGAAGTTGATTGACGCATGAAATCCTGGATTACATATCCATTCCAGAGTCGTCTTCTGTAGTCATTTCCATACAATGCGAATCTTCTCCCATCTCATGACAATACATACCTTCTGCCGCACAATCTTGGACATCGGTGCAATTTCCTTCTTCATCACACTCTTGCAATACATCTTCAGTACACTGAAGAGTTGTTTTTTCACCACAAGCGAACATCGCTATAAAAAACACAATCATAACTATCCTTTAATGTTTAGTAAACGTTTGTATAAATAACTCTTTTGAGAAATGTATGCAGAGTAATTATGGACAAGGTGTGCAACGATTATAGGCCACGCTCGGATCGGACTGACCAACTGTCCATACACGATTGGCATAATTCCAATAGTCCGTCACAGGAGCACATCCTCCACCATTTTGCATTTCTTCAACCAAATCTTCATACTGTCCATTTACAATCCATAGATACTCAATGTCGTGCAAAGGTTTTTCACGCTCTACACTCCATGTACCATCGCCATTATTGGTTGCTGAAATAGATTGCCCTGGGTCCCAATTTCCCGCCCAAGGACCTGTTAATGACACAGTATTGGCCATTCCATCCATACATGATGTATCTACTGTTAGTGTTAAGACTTCAGGTTCAACAACAACGCTTGGGTCTCTTTCGTATACACGCACATAATCAACAACCATTTGCTGAGGGAATACAGTTGTCGCATCAGGAGAACCGGGCCAGTTTCCTCCCACTGCAACATTGAGCACAATATGAAAACGTTGATTAAATGGAGCGGGATACTCACCTGCTGTAGAGTACCAGTTGGTTTGTGTCTGGAAATGAACATCATCCACAAACCAACGCACCTCTCCTTCTTTCCACTCAACTGCGAAGGTGTGAAAATCATCGGAAAAAGGATCGTTAATGCTATAGCCATCACCACTATATGTATTTTCAGGCCATGGACCTCCATAATGAAGAGTTCCGTGTACAACGTTGGGTTCGTGACCAACCAATTCCATA
>NYTD01000276.1 GCA_002683315.1 Deltaproteobacteria bacterium
TAGGTTTCATCAGCACCTGCGAATCGTTCTATTTCGCTTTTGGCACCACAGATGACAGGAACAGCAAGAGTCTCATGTGCAAAATCAGAATATACTTTGAGCATACGCAATGCTTCTTCTTCAGCTTCTTCTTTTGTTGCATGTGCGGTGTGTCCTTCTTGCCATAGAAATTCTGCGCTTCTCAAAAATGGTCGTGTTCGGAGTTCCCATCGAACAACATTGGCCCACTGATTGATCAAGATAGGAAGATCGCGATAGGATTGAATCCATTTGCCATACATGTGCCAGATAATCGTTTCGGATGTGGGACGAACGACAAGTGGTTCTTCCAGTTTTGCTTCAGGATCGGGTTCGACAATCGCATTTCCTTGTTCGTCTATGGCTGAACGAAGTCGATGGTGTGTTACGAGTGCACATTCTTTTGCAAAACCTTCAACATGTTGGGCTTCTCTAGACAAAAATGATTGTGGTATAAAGAGAGGAAAATATGCGTTTACATGTCCTGTATCCTTAAACCTTTGATCTAGATCTGATTTGATGGCTTCCCATATAGCAAAACCATTGGGTTTGAGTACCATACAGCCGCGAACTGGAGAGTTGTCAATTAAATCGGCTCCTGCGATAACTTCTAAATACCACTTTGAATAATTTTCGCTTCTTGTTGTGATGCCTTTCGCCATTTGTGCTCCTAAGTAAATAATCACAATCATCATATTGAATGGCGCACTACTAACCCAAAGTCATGCATATTGCGACGAAAATCGTTATCAAATATTGTCACGTCAATACTTTTGTTGTATAATCAACAAGTAGTCATGGGGGAGTTTTGCCAAATTCAAAGCGTAAGACATCATCTTTACATTCGAAATCTAGCTCCAAGCGATCTAAAAAAAGAGTGAAACAAGGTACAGGACGAAAGAGAGAGAAGTCCAAATCTGAAAGTGAGGATAAAGTTGTATCTCTCAAAAGACGTGATTCTTTGAAGAAGAAAAAATTACGTCCATCAAAAAAGAAGCGACCAGTCAAAGGTACAAAAAAGAAGGTATCTAAGCGTAAGAAGCCAACAATTTTGGGACAACTTTGCGCGTTAACTTTAGGCATTATCGTTGGTTGTGGTACTTGTTTAGCGTTCATGTATCAGCAGGCTGTAGATGATGTTTCATCATGGTTAAATCCAATGGTGATCGCCCCTCCACAGCAGAAGATTTATACAGCACCGTTGCAGTTTTCTAAACTCCAATATCTTGACCAAAAACAAGTGGAAGACTTGCTGCTTGATGCTGGATATATCTCCGTTGATGCCGATCCGAATGGAGGAGCCTTTTTATCTAAATCTGGTCAAGTTGTTTTGCGTAATGATGCAGGAGAAATCCATCATATTTCTTTTTCAGAAGGAAAGATCACAGAGATATTGAAGAAAGGGGTTTCAGTACAAATGATGCGTACCCAACCTATTCCCCTATATACCATTAAAACAGAGGAAAGAGAGAGAAGAAAGATACCCATTCAAGAGATACCGATTTTTATGCAGCAAGGAGTTGTTGCTGTTGAAGATTCTCGTTTTTATGAGCATGAAGGTGTAGATATCATCGGAGTTCTGCGTGCGATTGTTATTAATACGGTCTCCCAATCAAAAAGTCAGGGAGCATCAACAATTACTCAGCAAATTGTTAAGAATTTGATACTCAATGATCCAGAGAAAACGTACAAAAGAAAAGTTCGAGAGCTGTTACGTGCAGTGGCATTGGAGCAAACATTGAAGGCTTCATTAGGGCGTAATGTAGATCCAAAGCTCGCTCTAAAAGAGAAAATTCTTGAGATTTATTTAAACGAGGTCTATCTCGGTCATGTTCATGGTAAAGAAGTTCGAGGAGTAGTGGAAGGAGCACAAGTTTTCTTTGGAAAACCGATTCAGAAGATTGAATTGGGAGAGGCTGCCACTCTTGCGGGAATTATTTCTTCACCCAATGGCTATTCTCCTGTTCGGCATCGCGAAAGAGCCCAAAAACGAAGAGATATTGCATTATCACGAATGAGTAAAATGGAGTTTATTTCACAGGCTGAAAGGTCTCAGATTCAAAATACATCATTGAAGGTTCATTATCGTCCAAATTACAAGAGAGCTCCTTGGTTTGTCGATTATATGCGCTCTCGTATCGATACAGAAAAAATAGCACAAAGCGATATACCCACATCTCTGGATCCAGTATTGCAAGTGCAAGCGGAAAAGGCTGTTAAAATAGGTCTTATTGAATTGGAGAAAAAATATCCAAAGTCCAAAGGGAGTAATGCGGCTATGGTTGTCTTGCATAATTCGGATGCAAGTATTGCGGCTATGGTAGGTGGAAAAGACTATCGCAGTTCGTCCTATAATAGAGCAGTGTATGCAAAGAGACAGGTCGGCTCGATTGCCAAGCCTTTTTGGTCTGCACTCGCGATGGAGAATGATTCCTCTTTGCTTCCAGGCTGTTGGATTTTAGATAAGAAATTATCGCTTGGGTCGGGTAAAAATCTGTGGACCCCTAAAAATTACGATCGAAAGTATTTGGGAGCAATTTCTCTTCGACGTGCGTTGGCAACATCTCGCAATATTCCTTTTGTTCATTTATTTCAAGGAATCTCAAAAGCGAAGGGAATGGATTGGGTGCAGTCTCAATTCTCTCGATTGGGTCTAGATATCCCGCCGTATCCTTCTGCAGCTTTGGGGAGTTTTTCTGCTACTCCAATGGATATGGCACGTGCCCTAACACTGTTTTCAAATGGTGGTCTTCTTCCACAAGGAAGTCGGTGGGTCTCTGTGACTACAAGTGCTCTTGTTATGGATATGATGCGAACTGTGATGACAGAAGGAACAGGGAGATCCATTGAACGGTATGCACCAGAGCGATATCTATATGGGAAAAGTGGTACCACAGATGGTGGTCGAGATGCTTGGTTTGTTGGATTTGACAAGGACTATACGATTGCTGTCTGGGTTGGTTTTGACAAAGATAAATCACTTGGTCTTGGTGGTTCAACAGCTGCATTACCTATATTCGGTCATTTTGTTAAGCTTGGGGGCTTGGGACAAAAAGAACAGACGACTGCAGCGAATCTTGAATATAACAATTTTTGTTTCGATGCTCCTGATTGTGAGCAGTATGAACCTGATTTGGTGCCCAAAGGAGTCTCTATCGATTCTCGATGCACGTATCAAGACATGGATATCTTTCTTGAAAACGAAAACCAAGGATTTTGGTCTTCACTCTTCTCCTTTTGATTTTTTAAAAAGAGCCACCCAGCCAAGAGTAGAAACCAGCAATATGTCCCAATGGAATGCCATCTCCTAATGGAGCAAAGGCATATCCGCTCCGAATGGATAATGGTTGTCCCCAAGAGACAATAATTCGCGCAGTGATTTCTGCTCCCATTCCAAGCAATGGTACTTGATTTATATCGTTTACATCATCAAAAGCATGCCCAACATCAACAAAGGCACTAGCGGAGAGGTTGCGCAAGAATATGGGCCATGTTCTATATCCACGATCAAGATAGAGGAGCGGGAGTCGATATTCTGCAGAACCAAGGTAAAAACTATTCCCGGATCGAGATGCACTCATATAGCCACGAAGTGCTCTCCATTCATCGGGAAGAGTATAGTATCCACTTTCTCCAAAACTTCCTCCAAGTCGATATGCGCCATATCGTTGTATCGATCCAGCACCAATACCAGCTGCTCCTTTCAAGGCTATGACATGATTATTGAGCCAAGGAAGAGACCTATATTCTCTCCATTCTGCAGTGAGTTGAAGCTGTGAAAAAGGTTCGATTTCATCATCATCATTGAAAACAAAACTACCAATCCATGGAGAATGAACTTCACCAACGATTGATATCAAACGCGTATCTTCAGGCGAGATGCTTTTTGCATAGGACGAACCTCGAACATATCTCCACCCCCCACCAATACTGGACAAAAAACCTCTGGTAGGGAGGGAGGGGCGATGTGTATTATCAGGAAGGCCTTTGTCTCCAAATCGAATTGGGAAGCCCATAAGATTATACTCTTGATCTGCAACCCAAGGGCTACGATGTGTTCCTGTCCATCTGGCAAAAATAGATTTTAGAGGAGTCATGGCATAGGAAACTTGTGCGTATGCTCGAATTCGCTTGTCCCAATAGCGATCGGTTGTCTCTTCTACACTGGGGATCCATGTTCCCAATGAAGGTGGATTGGAGGTATAAATGGATCCATAAGGTACGGTATACGCGTATACTCCAAAACTATACACAGGAATCTTGCGATTGTACGCATAGCTAAATCCCCATCCTAAGAAACCACTATCTGTTCTGTAGGATGCTGAAGCAGAGTAGAGATGGCGTCGTAAGATATCTGTTCCTGCGGTGCCTGCAGAGAATAAGAGTCCAAACGTAGTAGAATAGATCCCTGGAGAGATAAAGCGTGGTGGTAATAATGTAGGGAGTGGATTGTAGCGTCGTATTGGATATCGAAAATTAAAAGACTGCTCTTCGCTATCTTTTATATTATCAACAGAGATTTCCTGTTCAATGCTGGGGCCTCCTCCAGGTCCTTCATCATCCCAAGATGGAGTTTCATGTGGGAGACCCCAATACCCCTTTTGATTTGTGAAGTAGTGAAAAGGACCGTGTAGGGCGGTCAAGCCATCATATTGGAGTTGTGGGATGATCGTGGAACTGGAATTGTTTTTTGATTTTTTTTCTTTGTATTGTACTTTGCTTTGAGATGAGGAAGGAGCAACTTGTATCGGATTTTGGGGAGGCCGCGGAGCAAGAGTTTCGTCGTAAAGAAAAGGGATAGGAAGTGCGCCTTGTTGAGTCCAATTGTCTTTAGAAATAGGCATTAGGGCTATTCCGAATCCATTTTTGTGGTAATATGTGAAAATCATATTCTGTTCAGTTGGATCGACCGAAGGAGAGAAGGCTCCACAGAGAACATTGGTGACCTGATACACATGTTCTGTATTTAGGTCGATGGCGTAGATGTTGAAGATACCGCTTCTGTCGGAAGAGAAGTATAAGGTTTGACCATCTGCGGACCAAGTAGGATGTAGATCAATGGCGTGATCGTGTGTGATACGACGAACGGCTTCACCTTGTGGTGTATACAACCAGATGTCTCTTTGTCCATTGTGCCATGCGGATACGGCAATCCGTGTTCCATCAGGAGAATATCTAGGATGAGAGTACTGCGTATGATCGGTGTTGTTCGTATGTTGTGTTAAGGTTTGATCAACCGTTAATGTCGAGAGTTGGTTGTTCTGTGCTTCATTGGTAACGACAAGGAGCTGTTCGCCTGAAGGATCAAAAACAGGATCCCGTGCGCGCTTTCCTCGTGTGAGCATTTGGGTTCTTTTTGATATTGTACGCAGGTATACATCATTAAAGAGATTAAATCTATTGACGATTCGTGAGCCTGAGTATGCATATGCTTTGCTATCTTTACGCCACGAAAAGTATTTGGAGAAGGCTCTTCTGGTTTCTACTTTGGCTTCACTTCCATCGCTATTGGCAAGATAAATTGAGCCTCCCGTTTCGGGATCATTACAAGAGTATACGAGCTTGGAACCATCTGGAGAGATGCGTCCACCCATACAGTTTTGTTCGGGAGATGTTAGAATGGTATAATTGCTGATTCCAATTTGTTCTATATTTGTTCGGACTCGCTGGTAGCGGGCATGGATATCGCTTTTCCATTCTTCATACAAAATATGAAGGGGTTTTCCAATCGATTGTTTCGCTGGTAGTACATATGGAATTCCTCCACCGTATTGGTGGTTCCAATCGGTCCATACTTTTTCACCATAGTGATCAGAAACGTATTGCATGAAGTCCTGCCCAAATAGGTATCGCAGATTACCTCTGGGCCACTTGGCTTGAAATCCTTCAAGGTTCCCCAGTGGAGGGAAATCATCTTCTAGTGTTGCGACTCTTTTGATCATATCTGGGATGCTGGCTCTACCTCGTCCTGCATTGGTATGTCGTGTTTCTTGAAGAGTGGCTTGTCCTTCGATGATCCATCCTGGAGCAAGACCATTTATCGCAATGATTTTTCCAAAGAGTGTGCGAAACGATTTGGGTATTCCGGAAACGGTGTCAATATGAAGAATGTGCGTTAATTCGTGGGTAAAGATCGCATCATTCCAATTTTCATATAATGAAAGCGTACTATCACCTTCAGGAGCCGTAACAAAGATGACAATTGTATTCATGGGAAGATAGGTAGCATACCCGTTGGCTGAATCTGTATTGTCGACAAGTACGACTTGTGTCGGTTGATCGGGTTCCCAAAGAAGTTCTGTGCTCATTTCAACATAGATATCTTCGGCCATGTCAGCGAGTTCTTGTGCAAGCTGTTCTTCTCCCCCATGAAAGTGGATATGAAAATGAGGGGTTTCGAGAACCCTCCATGTCAGTTTTGGGTCGTATGCCGCAGCAAAGACGTGTTGACAGAAAAAATAAAAAAGAAAGAGCATAATGTGCGTGAGAGGAAAGGTTGTGCAAGTGAACTTACGTGATCATTTTAGAGGTTTGCATTATATATGGGAAGTACAATATTTGAGAAGTTATGATCTGGTTATGTACGTTGTACGCTTAACTTTAATTTTTTCATTTTCTCTTCTCAAACAGAATATTTATGGTGTGATTTTTCACTAGAGTACATAAAATGCATGAAAAACAAGAACCACATACCAAAGGCTTTCTTCATGAGCAAACAGAGGGGAATACTTTGTGTTGGATTCGCCGCGATGGTGTTTTATTAGAGCGAATTACAGGAACGGCTCCTTTTGAAGAGCGAATCACGTACGAAGATCAAGAGTATGCGTCTCGAATATTTGTTCAAGGGGTTTCATTTCGAGGATTTTGTGAGCAAAATACATTTGATCTTCCCACGTTTGCTAAGATTGTGAAAGCTGCGATGAAAGGGCTAAAATCACTACATGAACGAGATATTCTTCACGGAAAGATCACTGCGGATAATCTCATTATTTCTGCATATGATATGCAACCTGTATGGGTCGATCATATCAATGAGGGGAGCAAATCTGCTGATTGGGATTCTTTTTGGTTATTATTTCTCTCTCAAATCGATCGTCATGATGTTGGAGTAGAATTTTTCTGTGCACAACTCAGTGTGGAAGAGAACAAAGAGGATTTTGTGGAGAAGTGGTCGAGTAGTGATTCTCTTTCTTTGTGGGATACAAAATTTTTGCAACAATATCTTTGTGATGGTGTAGAGATACCTTCCATTCAAGATATCCAAAATGAAGCCAAAGAAAACATGTTGCGTACAGTACCACAAGAACAGAAAAAAGCATGGATTTCATGGATTGCAGAAGGAAAAAAAGGAGAGGAACTGGCTTCTTTATTTTTAGATGTATACCCATATGTTGGGGAGCCTACTTTGTTGCATGTCGTGAGCGAAGGGATTCTTTTGGGAAGGATGTCACCCATAACGGTTGAGAAGTACGAAGAGATGTTTGGAGGAGGGGAACAAGAGAGAGAAGAGCTTGAACTGGCAAAAAACGCTGTGTTCTCCGCCCAAAGAGTTTGGGATTTGGAGCAAGAAATAGAGCGTCTTGAGTCTCTCTCTTGGTATGAGCGTAGTTTTGGTGAAGCCAAAGAAACGTTATCCACAGCAAGA
>NYTD01000277.1 GCA_002683315.1 Deltaproteobacteria bacterium
AACATCGTTCTATACTGATTGATCATTCCAACTGGACCATACAAGTCAGCAACAAAGAACACTGGAAAAGCATTCACTTCACCTGTATTGAGGGGCTGTCGTCCGATTATGCTTCCAAGTTTGGATGGGGATGCAATCAATATCTACATTGAAGTGAATGCTTTTCCAGTGTTCTTTGTTGCTGACTTGTATGGTCCAGTTGGAATGATCAATCAGTATAGAACGATGTTGTTGGAGGACAAATGGCCAATCCACACTCATAAAGATTGGCACATGTATTTGGAACCAACACCAAATGAGAATTTTGAAAATCAGGTTGCTGCTGTCAAAAATTTCATCAAACTCTTCATTTATGGGAACTTCCGTACTGAGAAGATGGAAAAGTATACATCTGACCCGAAACGCTTCTTTGTGAAGTTCCGTACGGAAGGTAGTCAGTTCACTGAGAAATTGGCCAAGGTGGTTCAAACTCGTCTAGAAAATATGACAGATAAGAAAACCCAACAGTATTTGAAAGAGATGGGTCGTTCCACCGATTTGTTCACGAATACATTGGGTGATTATGCTGTGTTGTTTGAGGCCGCAATGTATGCCTACTGGCTCTTTGTATTATTCCCTGAACTGGACCCTGCAAAGCTGGAGTCTGATGACCCGAATCCATCGGTTTGGAACTATGCATTGCGTGGATTGTATGAAGATGCACTGGAGAAATGTACGAACATTTTGTCTGATATGGAGGAGTATGATGTTCATTCTACCATTGGACGGTTGCTGAACAATATCGAACAGTGGACCTCTCCTGTTCAGTTGGATGAAGATCATCCAAATCCATTTGGAAACTTTTCAAAGAATGTGTTCTCTGAAAAGAAGAGTCGAATGGTGGATACCTTCCTAGAAGACAACGAGGTTGATACAACCATATTGTTACGTCAGATGCGATCGTCTGAGAAACATAAGAGTTCATTGACAGAAACCATGTTGCGTGATGGAACCACAGATGTTCCATTCCCTTGGCTAACCTTCCGTTATAGTGGTCGTTTCCGCGATCGTTTTGTGCCGACTAAAAAAGCGATGATTGATTTGGGTGTTGGGGCCGGTAAAGGTATCGGTAGTGTTCACATTATCAATAAGGCTGATGGCAGTGTGATGGAAATGACTCCCGAATCTGTAAAAGGACTGTACAATAGTGCGCCTAGTGCTGCGAGGCAACATGCGATACTCGATGTGAAAACAGGCGATCAGACAGAGTTAAAGCAATGGTTGGTTGAACAGGGACTTCTCGCTCGAGATGGCGACAAAGAGTACACTGTCAACTTCAAAGGTAAGTTACAATCGATGGTTGCATCTGAGATTCGAAAGAATGTTTTGGGTGGGATTTTCCTCATGTTGCAAACTGAAACTGGCGGCTGGGAAACCAATCGCGAAAAGATCTTGTCTATCGTTAAAGGTGAAGACGGAAAAGGTCCGGAGGATGTAGACAGGAAGGAGAAGGAGTCCGAAGAGACTTTTGACTCAATGGACGAAGCCACCAGGACTCGTAAGGACCGTACAGCATCAGAGATTGCTTCATTGTTGATGAAGAAAATAGATGTCATGGTAAATCAAAGAGGTTCTTTGGTCGATGCCAATACTATCCCTGAGATTGTAAAGTTGCTAGACCCATTTGCAACTAAAGATCCATTTGCAAATACAGACCCATTTGCAAATACAGACCCATTTGCCAATAAAGATCCATTTGCAAATAAGGACAAAGTAGAGACTCAGTTGGTCAAGACCATGCTTCCTCAGCAGGCTGCAAGAAGTTATGATATCCATAAGTTTGCAGATATGATCAAAAGCAACCCGCAAATGCCATATTCAGTATTTGATGAACAGAGCGGTCAATGGATGTCTCCAGAGTTTCATCCATTGTTGAAAGGCATTCTTAAGCTCTAAGCATGGAAGTCGTTTAAAGATTTGATAGCATAAGGGGCTCTCCCCTAATGCTATCACTTTTAGGAGCATAGATGACGTATGTAAGTTGGGTTCCAGAATCCTGTACGGTCAATTCTGTTGAATATACCATTCTCGGTTTGTCTGATCGTGTTGATGAGAAGAATCGTATTTTCTACATTCAGAATACCAATCAGTCTATTCAAGAACAACGCCTGTTGCATGTCTGGGAGGCCGATGAGAAGGACGAATTAGAGCATAGAAATTTGGAAAGGCTGAAAGAACTATCTCAGGAACAACCAGCGGATAGCAACAGTCAACGTTCTCTTCAACAAATATTTGATTTTGGTCCTGTTAAATTTCCTTCATCAAACATTTTACTTGGTGAGCAAAATGAAACGAAGCGGTACTTTGGTGTAGTTTTGGAAAGTCTGAATGGTTTTCCTCTTAGTATTTACCAAGACATTTATGGTGTATTGACCAAAGAAGGTAGTAAAGAAAAGCAAACCAAGCAGTTGTCATTTTTACAAGGTTTACGGATTTTTTATGCTGTTGGAACGGCTCTCTTAGAGTTGATGCAAAAGGATATTATTCATCAAAATATTTCTCCTCGTAGTATTTGGATGTTGGTGGATGAAGACTCTCAGCAAGCCTCTGCTATCCGAACTGTCATGAAGCCGATGTTGATTGATAGTTACAGTCATAAGGCTTTCGATACAAAGGAATACTATCAGATTTGGGCTCCCGAACGCCATCATATGGTTCAGGCATCCAAAGAAGAGACAACCACAGATATTCAGAAACGTTTGGTGTTTGAACTCTCGACACTTGTATTTTGTTTATGGAAAGAAGATGGTATATTGTGGGGGGAAGGACGTTCTGATCAACTCCGTGAACAGAAAAGACGGACACCATCGTTGCCACAAATCTTGAACGCAGCGATGATCGTTCGAGATTCAGATGTCTTTGATCCGAGTGATCTTGGTCTTCATACTGAAGCCATACGAGAAGTATGGGAGAGCGAAGATAGTCGTAAACAAGTACAACAAGATTTGGTGCAGATATTTCAACCTGCTCTCAGTTTTAATCCAACAGAGCGTATTCAAAAGTTTGGAATAGAAGTCTATCCGAACGGACAAAGTTCAGAATATACCTTGGGAACTTTGCTGTCCAGCGTCAGGTTTGCAACATTAAATATTGCGCTCGAAAACCAACTGTCGTTTTACGTTAAGCAAGTCTTATTCCCACTGGTCAATGAGAAACCTGAAGCGATTAAAAAAGGGGGATTGGTTCAAAAGGGGTTTGAAAATCTAAAAAGGGTAGAATTGGTACTTCGTCAGATTGCCCTTGCTGTATCTCATACTCAGATGTCATGTTTTAATCCATATCACATGTATCGTTTATCGAATACGTCTGACTGGACCACAGACTCCATCGTATCGTTGCAAAAAACGAATTCAAAGTACATCGGTCACACAAGTTTAGATCAGCAACGAAGTCGTCTGAAATATTCTTTGTTTGTATTTTTCATCGAGGTGTTGGGTGGTGCTTGGCTCCCCGAAGACGAGCAGATTGATACCACACGTTTGCGTAAACACTTTACGCGACACGAGGCAATCGTCACCTACACAATCCTGCGATTGAAAAATGAGAAAACTGCAAAAATTGGATTTGATAAACTGCATCAGATCTTAGAATCCAGTATTGAAAATCAAGGTTCGTTCACCTCATTTTACAATGATTTGATGACTCAGATTGGAGACCTAATTGAAGAATCCAAACAGCAATTGAAAATAGATATTGAAAAGAAGAAATTAGAGGCTCAGCGTAAAATAGACCAAGAACGAAAAGAGGCGGAGACAAAAGATCTAGAAGATGAAGCAAGCCCAGTAGAAGAATCCGATTTGGCAGAGCCTGAAGTTATTCGTACTGAGGATGACAGTTCAACTGAGGTTGCGTCGGAAGATATACCAGTGTCGAATGACCAGTCGAGTGGTTCAAAAGGTGGGTTGTTGGCAGGCATACTACTATTACTGCTATTGATAGTTGGAGGTGGATGGTTCTATCTTCAGCAGCAAGTCGCCTTTACCAAAACGACGTTGGATGTAGATTGTGATTCTGATGATCCATCTTGCTTGGCATGTGAAGAAGGTGATATCAGTTGTATTGAATCGAAAAGTCGGAAAAAATTGTTGCGTTTACAAAAGGCAGTGCTTGCATCCCCATTGAATACCAAGTTGTCAGAAGATGGTGTAGGAATCTGTATGATGCTTTTACAAACCACTGAGGTTGAGTTTTCACAGTTGGACGAGGATGTGCAGACACAGTGCTTGGGTCAGGTTGCCCGAGTGGGAAATGGTCTCGGAAAGTGGTGGGAATGGTGGGAATCAGGATATGTGAACGCGATGGGTTTAGATATGCAAGCAATGGAAAATGCCATTCATATTCAATGTCCATCTTCTGGCAAAACAAAGTGCGAGAAGTCGTATTGTGAGTTTGTAGAACGACTGATCTTGGATGGTAATAATGCGGGTGAATGTTTGAAGCAACCAACATTTGAGGCGTGTGTGGATGGTGGGTTTAACTATTCGGGTATCGAAGATCTAGCGAGTTCGAAATTTGAGTGGTGTGAATAGAGAATAGGAGTGTAAAGATGAGCCGAAAATTCACAAGACATAATTTTTTTAACGATGCTTGTAATAACAATACATTCACTCCAGAACGTGTATCTTTACGATTAGATAGAAGTGTAGAGGCTGTACATGTTTTTATCATTGATCTGCCAGGGACCTCAAAACAGATCGATAGACCTGGTGATCCAATTCAGATGAAACTAGACAAGAGAAGTGTCGAGCAAGATGGTGTTGTGCGATACATATTGCCTAAAAGTATTGGTCAGAAGAAGAACACCTTGATTCGTTTTGATGTGCAAATCCAAGGAGAGTTGTAAAATGGATGTATTACATTGTAAAAGTTGCGATACACCTTGTGACCCCTTGTCTCATTTTTGTTCTTGGTGCGGTACACCCCTAGCTCAAATCAAGGTTCCACATAATCTAGATCAGCAGGGTCATGTAGATTTTTGTTATCCCACAGATGAGGATACATCGACGCAAGTAGGACAAATTCGCCTCTACATCTCGGATGATTTTATTCAGAACTCCAAAACAGAGTCCGATTATTCAACGTTCTATTGTGAAATACACAACACTGGGGTCGCAAATTTAGTGGTGTTTATTTCCGATGCGGATCTCAATCGCCAACACAATTGGGCCTTAGGTTTGTCTTTAAACAATCCAGAGATATCTATACCGCCCAATGAAACAGGAACAATACCGGTAAAAATTCAGGTTTCCAGTCTGCGACATGCGTTGCAAAGGCTAGACTTGTCGAACATGGAAGACGATTTGCAATGGGAGATTCCATTGGTCTTGTCAAGATGTTTGTTGACTGAAAATGGTAGATTGCGCAATCAAGCAATGAAGATTGTTTTGCGTCCGAATCTTCCTGTTTATATACAGCCAAATATGTCGATATATCGATACATCCCGTTGGAACTCGTTTATAATGGTCAGTTTGCACACCATATTCAGATTACCAATCCATCGGCACAACCTGTCACTATCAAACGTGTGGAGTTTAAGGATTACCCTACCAACCCTCAAAAGTTGTTGGGTATGACCTTTGATATGGGTCAAAATCTGACAAAGGACTGGGGCAGCCTACAACGTGTATCCTACGCTACCTTGATTGATAGAAATCTTGGAAACCGGATGGCCTTGAATACTGTTATTGAGCCATCTGATAGCAAAGACATCGAATTGCTTTTTGATT
>NYTD01000278.1 GCA_002683315.1 Deltaproteobacteria bacterium
ATTATTCCAGATGACAAAGATACAATCATTGAAATGCTTCAAAGATACATTCAAGATCCAACCGTAGATGTTGTTTTATGTACCGGAGGTACTGGACTCACCCAAAGAGACCAAACTCCTGAAGCATTGGAAGCTGTGGTGGAGAAATGGATTCCAGGATTTGGAGAAATATTTCGATGGCTCAGCTATCAAAAAATAGGAACGTCCACAATCCAGTCTCGGGCTTGCGCAGGAATGACAAACGGTACACTAATCTTTGCGTTACCGGGATCTACCGGAGCATGTAAGGATGCATGGACTGGTATTTTACTCGCGCAACTTGATATCAGACACCGTCCTTGCAACTTCATAGAGATTCTTCCACGAATGAAACATACGAGCTTAAGTCGAAAGTAATTATTCAAAGATGTTGCCACCCATTCCCAGCATAAGAGAGTGAATGGTATTCTCCTGAACCCGATGTTGTTCATAACCAAACGTTAAACTTGCATAGCGCATTGTTAAATTCCAGCTGTAGGAATCCCATATGTCTTCAGAGACAATGGTGTCATCCCAATGCCATCTGGGAATAAATCCACCACTAATCGCAAATTCCGGCTTAAACCAGAGAAATATCTCACTCCTCCAATAACCAAACAAATGGTTGTTGGGATACAATCGAGTCTCCGTTAAGTCTGTGTCGATTTGAGAATACTCATCCATCCCCAAACCACCACCAGTCAAAAACATGACTGGTCCAAGAGCAAAACCATTGAGAACCCCCACCTGCACCTTCAAAAGATACTCGCGATAAGCCTCTCGAAAATCGATGGCGAGATCACCACCAAGAAAAAAACCTCCATCTGAAACTCGTCCGGCAAAAACCAAATCAAAAGCAGGAGAGAGAATACCTTTCCCTCCCCATCCACTGTGATGACTCAGTCCAAAACTAGCCCCAAACATCCCTTCAGGACCTAATGAAGTGATATGGTTCTCAGTCGTTCCTGATATTAATTCTGGTTTGTACATCAAAATCTGAGAGGTACAGCGTCTGCCATACGCAGACTCCACTACGAGATCAAGCGTGTGATCTCCCGCACGAGGAGGGAGAATGATTTTTCCTCCGCCATACCTACCAATGGAAATAGGATAACGACTTCCATTTTCTTCCACCCATACTTCAGTATCTTGATCTTTTCGGCCTTGAATATAAGGATACAACACACGTTCATAAGGAAATGGATTAATCGCCTCTTGAGGAGTGATATCAATCACCTCATCAACAAGTTCTCTTTGCAAACCAACACCAATTTCTGACTCTTCCACAAACTGACACCGAAGAGAAGGTATCGAGACCTTAATCGAAATGGATGCCGAACACGTATTGCCGTTTTTATCCGACACCTGCACCGAGATATCATGAATTCCCGTTCGAAGATTTGTAGCCCACAATTGCATATGATGGGTAGAATCAGACTCTTGCAAAATACCGGATAGACTGCTTTGCCAACGAACAGACAAAGGCTCCTCGTCAGCACCTTCTATTAAAACAGTCATGCGAAGAATATTGTCATTCCAGTGTGTACGCTCTTGAACATCTTCATAAAAAAGAGAAGAGAATCCTTTCTCTATACTGCCTCCTTCAATTACATCAGAGGGTAGATAACATTCTAAAGCCCATAATTGAGGAGACAATAGCCAAATCACTGTGGAGAAGTCCAATCAGAAATTTCGGTGATATAGGTTTTGGTTGTGAGTGCATACTCGATGAAAGGCTCAGCGGGCAAAAGTGGATCACCGTATGTATATCCAGTTACTCGAGAACATGAACTTGTAGCTACATCTGACTCATACCATTCAAAACCATAATCCATAATTTCGATTTCCATAGAAGAAGCCTCTTCTTTCACCAAAAGATTTTGATACCACCATTGTGTACCCGTCTTTACGTGTGTAAAAGAATCTGCACAACCTATATCAAGAAAAACTTCATCAAGATCTTGCTGTGTCTGATTGGGATTTGTTGACTGTACTTGACTGGCCCCTATATCTATGCAATCATCATAGGCTTTGCTTCCATCTGGCTGAATCGCACCGACTTCATACATATCAACCTTGTGAACTTCATGGGGTAACGCCCCCAAAGTCAAGACATCAACACCTGCATACACGTACAAAGTATTTCCATTTGCAGATACCCACACGTCACCAACCTGAGGATTATTCTTAGTCCATAATTCGACAGAAGAAACGTCAAGCTCCTCAAAATCACTCCACAGATCTCCCAAACCAAATCGAACCACATATTCATCTGCAGTCACGCCAAAATAAGAAGATTCTGTTATTTGGGCTTCATCGGAATACGTATTCGTATTGAATGTCGCAAATGTGGTGGGATCATACTCTGTCTCTTCAATGTAGGAATGACTGCCAATTTTGTTTCTATCTTGCAGAACCATTGCCTGACGAGGGGAAAACACATCTTCTTCGTCAGGAATAAGAGGATGATTGAGTGGTGTATGGGCAATCACTTGCAGTAGCTGAATCTGTTCTTCTTCATTGGTTTCTCGACGAGTTGTCAAAACAGCACTTGCAGAAACGCAGTCTGCGGCTGTTCCGACCAAAGAAGTCGCCTCAACAGCCTCTCCACCGCCAGCAACACGATAGTAGCCTACTTCAGAGGTAGATGTTGTGGTCAATGTATAACTGGTTCCAACAGCAGCAAGTTCTGTGCCTTGATACACGTCGGAACCACCGCATGCCAAAAGCAAAGTAAGAATGGACATGGTAAACTCCTAAAATATATTACAATTAGTTTTTGGTGACGTTAACAAGGCCTGTGACATTGACCATACCGATATTGGAAGAAACATATTGCTCAAAAGAGCCGGTTAGCGCTCCACCTGCATATACTCCCGTCCATGGGATGGTAAAAACAAAAGCATTCTCATCCAAGACTTCGCCGAGTATTAGTCCGCTTTCATCAAACGTACCATTGAATTTAAGGCTAATATATTCCGTAGTTGGATTCAGCCAAGAATTACCACTTCCTTCACACGTTGTGCGATCGAGCGAAATTCCGTCTGAACAATAGCCGCAATCGAGTGTAACCTGTGAACCTTGACCGACAGAAATAGCTCCACCAGCGACTGCAACCGTCAATGAAGAGCTGCCATTACAAATATCTCCGTAGTTATCACGAGATATTGAAACAGAATACGTACCCAAATAGACTCCATTCACATCACCATCACCGGATCCACCACCGCCATTACCTGTATCAACGGCGCCTCCTTGACTAATCTCAAACCCTGCGATGCCGTCTCCCCACGCATCAAAATCATCAAATTCTTGCTCTGTTGGACTATATGGAACCTCTGGCCCACATGCCATAACCAATAAAAAACCGAAATAACGCATAAATACTCCACAATAAGTGCCTTTTTTTTCACTCATTAATTATATTGTGATTTCACATTAACCTTTTTCCCCCAAATTTCATCATGATTTTTATTCTAACTCTTCTTGGATGTACTCCAGATAAATCTGCAGATAGTGCAGAACCGCCTTCCAAACCCGTCCTTGCCGAAATCAGACTTCTTGACGCCATACAAGGAGACACGATGGGAAATGTCACACTCACCAGCATTCTGGATACCCAGACGACCAACGAGCAGGGCGTAGCTACGATTCTTGTAGACGAAGAAGAATCCATCACCATCGAAGCCTCAGCCCCTGGATATGTTCCTCACCATCTTGAGCTGTATTCAGGTAGAGTGAATTACAGTGCCGTTAGTCTCATGGCCAGCCAATCTGCAGCAGAACAGATCTTTGGATTCCTTTCCTTGACCCCAGATACCACCAAAGGAATTATCATTGTCGCATTGGACAATCCGGATCTAACCCCAGCAGTGGGTGCTCAGGCGAGTATTGACGTAGACAGTGACAATTCCTTTATCCTCACATCGATTGCGCCTGAATTTGGTAATGAAGTAAAGCCCAACGCAGGTGGGTTCGTTGCTTTCCCCAATGTCACGGCAGGAACTGTGAATATCCAAGTCACCTCCCCATCTGACTCAACATGCATTCAGCATCCAGCTGGAGCGACAGAAAGCGCGACAATCGAAGTTCTATCTGGTATCGTCCATGTCGTGTTTTTTACATGTAGCCCATGATTCAATACAGACCAACATTCACCTGTACCCAGTGTGGTAAAAGAAAGATCCGAGAAGGGCTTAAGGCATGGTTTTTCCAGCCGCCCATGCCAACAACAGGCAGAGGGGATAGTCCGGGCAAAATTTATTTTCGCTGTCGATCTTGTAGAAACCGGTGACGATGTCCGTTCTTCTTGCCCTCCCATTCCTTCTTTCTGCTCTGAGCAAAAGCCTAGACTCTGGTTTTTTTGTTCGTCAAATTCAACGTCTAGGATTTCTACCCAATTCTGTTAGCGGACTACTCGGCGTATTCATTTTGGCCACAATATGGGGAATTACAGCAAGCCTTCTCTTCGGTTATTGCTATGATCTGATCGTTCCTCTTGCACAATTTTTTTTACTGCTTGCTACGCTGATCACAGCTCTCCAAGCTTGGAAACAGAAGCGCCCTTCATGTGGATGTTATGGCCCTGGACTGATCGTACCTCCGTCCATCAGTATCATTGTCAATATACTCATCATAATTGGTCTCAACACACTGGATATCTCTACATGTACGCACAACTCTCTTCGTACTACCATCGTATTTATGCTCATCGGAGTTGTTCTAGGGCGGTTTTCTCAAACCTCTCCACTCATCGACTTTTCACCGACCGCCATTGGGAAAATCTGGAAGACAAAATCGAATCATGAATGGCAAATCGTCGCTTTCTTATCTCAAGAGTGTGATGTTTGCCATCTTTGGAATCCTGTTTTGAATGCTTTGCACAAACACTACCCAGTACAGGTTTTTACCACAACATGTACATCAACAGATATCCCCTGTTCTTCGTGGACAAGAAAAAAGATGCTTACCTATATCGAGGCATTTCCTATAATCCTTCTTGTACACAACAACATCATTACAAAGAAGTGGAATAGCCCTCCACCTCAAAACCTTCTTGAACAAATTCAAAAAGTTCATTATGCAACCTAAGTGATCTGGAGACCCTTATGAAAATCGAACTTCGACTTGGAAAATATACGCGCTGCGATATCGTTGCATACAAAGCCATCAATCTTGCTGGAAAACGAACAACGCTTCGTGTTTTCCCAACTGGGAGCATTCAAGGTAAACTCTTCACAGAAGATCTTAAATCAATGATCATCAGAGCTCCTTACGGCATAAGAGTGATTTTGTGCACAAGCAATCAAGATGACTGGGAAGAGCATCCGTATCGATGTATCACAATGGAAAAAGGAGTCGTCATTCCTCCGACCGAACCTGGCTCACTCCCAGGTGTTCGTATTCCTGATCTAGACTTCTTGTCTACTCCAAGTACCAAAAGAGAAAGTGAAAGCCTGCAGCGCACCTATCCCATCATTGAAAATTTTGCAGATGGAGAAGGATGGTCTTTTGGAACCATTGGTAGTCCCAAGCTAAAATCCAATATTCAGATGATCATTTTCGAACGGGTGGAAGTAGGAGAAGCCCCTCCTTTGACAGAAGCAGAAAACATGGCTCGAGTCCTTCTTTCTCTATCAAAAGATGCACATAACTTCCAAGCTCTTCGATCCAAGGCACTTGAAACACTCAAGCAGAAGCGAGAAAAAGCATCCTTGGAAAAGTGGATCCAAAACAATATCAAAAATTAGCTATCGACTTCGTACCAGTCGAAACCCAATCGCATAATTCCGTACAACAGGCTTATACGCCAAACGTACGGTTATGCGATTTTTTTCGGCCCGATTCCCCCAGCTTCCACCGCGCAAAATCCGTAATGAAGAAGACGCACCATCTTTTGACTGTTCTTGATCCCACACCCACTCCCATACATTTCCGCTCATGTCACATAAACCATATGGATTCTCTTTCTTTTGACATACTCGATGAATACGTCCACCAGCATTCCCTCGATACCAAGAGCTTTCATCGACGCCTTCACTTCCTCCAAATGGCATTGGGTGCTCGTATCCTCCAGCAGCAGCATAATACCACTCTCTTTCTGTAGGCAGTCTCCAACCATCA
>NYTD01000279.1 GCA_002683315.1 Deltaproteobacteria bacterium
ACACACATCTGTCGTTGAGAACATTGCCATTCTTTTCCCAGTTTTGAAATTTCATCCCAAAAGCACACAAAACCGATTCGGAAATAACCTATATATATCCATCGTTATTACCAATCATCACTGACCCAAAAATTTGGGCGTAAATACTATTGGTGATAGTCTTTACACCCCTGTTGTTGTCGAACATTAGCGACGATGGAATGAATCTCTTGAATCCGTAATAGGATGGTCGTGGTTACAAATGTAAGAAAAAGATCGCAAATTCAAAACCGATTTTTCCATAATTCACAAGTATCCATACAATCCAAGTAATTGCATCCTAGATCTATACATACTCGTTCCGATTATTGATGGGTTATTTTTTGTTGATGGCTCTCCAAGATCTTCACTCGACCTGTGCTCATCACCGATTTCACTGTCTTACTCGTGTACAAACTTAGGGAGCAAACACCGTGCTCCATCGATTCTTCGATATACCATGGGATGTCCAATCATAGGTATTGACACCAGAAATACAGGGATCTTGTCTTCATAACCAAACTGATATGGGATCAACTCACCTTCCTGAACCACAGGATGATTCTCGCTTGGCTTTTGGGAGGATTCCAACTTTGTGGACAGATCTACGCAGTAGACCTCCGCTTGAGAGAGCAAATCAAACCCTTGTCCCAATGACTCAAAATACATGCTCTTATCGACTTCAAAGATCGCGTTGGGAGGAGAATCTAGACCCAAGTAGCGAGGAACAAAATCTTTGTGTGTTTTCTTTTGTACTTTCGATCGAAGTTTCCAATGCAGCATATCATCTTTTAGTGAGACCAAAGCCTCTGGTTGAAGTTCATCATGATCCGTTCGCCATTCAACAAAATCTCCATCGACCCAGCTCGTTGAATCTTTCATACCTCCAATCGCTGTTGTGTGCGAAATATTTTTGGGGCTTGGGTCATGCACCAGAAATGCAAAACTTGATATTTCTGCTTTTCCAAGTGAAAAAATGAGGTTGTGCACCCACTGCAAAGAGACTCTTTTGTCAATTGCCAACAAGACGGTATGATTGTTTTGTAACGCCTTTGGATTAGAATAACGGTATTGATGCATCATTTTGAAAAAATACTCCATTCTTTCAAATACTTCTGTGATTTCACGTCGCCTATTGTTGGTGAGCGGAGGTTGTTGAAAATTGCCGATTTTTATGATCTTTTCTTGGAATTTAATTTTATCAATTTCAACTGTAATGACCAATGGCGTAAACAACGCACTCGAACAATCCGATTCGAAACGTGAATCTAACATCTGTTGCATACAACGCTCTTCATCGATACTTTTCTCTTCTTTTAATGGGATTTTGAAGAGGTCTTTGGGAGAGATCGCCATCGCATGTTCTACCTTGGGTAACGCAATGAGTGGAACCGAAATCGAATCGTTCGTTGTGGCTTGGAAGCAAGAGAAAAAAGAACAAATAAGGAAAATCATAATCATGGACTTTTCAGATGGTTTGTGTATTTGTATTCTTTATACGTCGATCGGTTCCATTTTTGTATACGTATCTTTTCAGACAAACTGGATATAAGATTTGAATCATAAAGAAAAAACTCTATCATTCAGCTTTCCCTTCCATAACGATATGAGTATCATATAGCGTATAAGAATCCGCTTTTACCGTCTTTACAGTATCCATCCCTATCATTTCAGGCAATTCCTGTCTAAGGTCACCACTTCTTTCAGGGCAGTCTGAAATTGTACATCGCCGAAGCCGAGAAGCTCACCGAGCCAAGATCAACAAGAACGCCATCATTAAAGAGCAAATGACCAGCAGAAAGACGCAACGTACATCGATTGAAAAGGATGTCTGTGGAAGCAACCACCCCATTCAAGTCTGCGCTATTTCCACCTCCCTCATCCGGCATCAGAGCAAGGCCATAATGAAACCCTAGGGATACCTTGTATCTTGGATGATTGTTGAGATAAAATCTCCCATAGACATTGCTCACAAAGAGAGAAGAATTGGCGCCAACCACGAAGCGATTGTTCGCGTACTCCACCTGTGGTGCGATTAAAGCACAATCAGAAAACCATCCAGCGCACACACCTGCTCGTATTTGATGTTCTCCACCATTCCCAGTATCTGCAGCTGAGACCAACGATAGCCACAGACCAACCAACAGTAAAAACATAAGTAACTCCCTCGTAAATACATACACAATGTACCAAAACAGAGAGCAAATCTAAAACTAAATCTTTATTTCTCTAATTCAACGAAAAATAGACCTATCTGAATCACTTTTCCCACAATGTCAAACATCATCCAGACACCAATCATTAGCGTACATTAATCCATAGATTTTTATTCCAATTGCGATGTCCAACTGCTGTGGTTTTGGATGATTGCGTACCAAAGACAATCAACAATCCATCAACAGGGCGTATCACAGTGTGTTAATCTGTCTGAAAATAATAACACAGGTATGTGTGATGCTCATTTCCATTTTGACAAGCTCTGTTTTATTGGCAGCACCCAATCCAACAAAACACGATGTTGTTGTGCCTGATGTATGCGCCAAAGATGTGAAGGCGTGCTTGACGGATTCATCCAATTTTCTAACTGAACAATCAGACATGAGTGGCGATGAACGGTCAAACACGCTGTATCTGATCGGTCAAAATCGTTTATATCCATTGATATCAGGGAGGGGTGATGGTATCATAGCCTTTGACGATGAATCGCTGAACTATGAAACATTTTGGGCCGGATTAGGTGTACGAATGTATATAGAGGCTGTAAATCAGACAACAATATACCAATATGAACAGCCTTTGGATGAAGAAGCCCTCGAAGAACAAAAATTTCAGCATGTCAAAACGTATACCGTGCGCAGTGCCTCTTCCCAAAAATCCTGCCAAACGAATATTATCATCACCAGCAGCGACACCAGCAAAAGCACAGCATTGAGCAAACACCAAAAGACCATCTCTGCTCTTATGGACAGTTTCGACTTTGACAAAGATCCCATTGAGAACACGTATCATTCATACAGCAACCTACTTGTGGCATTGCGATCTCCTCTTCGAAACACCACAACGATGACAGGCGTACTGGCCACCGATGATATCGATGGCCTTACAAAGGGTTTATTCGTTGTTGTAGGCGGAGCCCATTCCGATACACGAATGCTGCAACAAAGACTTCAAAAAATACAAAAGAATCACCCCAAAGCATATATAAAATCAATTACGATTCCCAATTGCATCTATCAATAGAGGAACACTCCAAATAGATGGCGAAATCAAAACGGATCTTTCCATATCTCAAAAGTATCCATACAACCGATTCAAATCAATATCTTTCTCACACAATCGAACACCAGAAAAATTATAAATCAAACGCCAAATGAGAGTGATTCCACCATCCAAAAAACCACAACCAGCCGAGTTGGCACAATTCCCCCATAAAAATCTCATGGTATCTTGAGCAATATTCGATATTGGAAATATTGAGTTTAATTTCGCTATCCGTCAACTTCTTGTTGAAACAATACTGTCTGGATATATTTTGATATACAAAAAAGATATTGCTTAGAATCTAAGTATATGGATAATTTTTGAATAAAAGAAAATGCGAGGTCACTTTTCTATCTTTTTGGAGAAACTATGAAAATCAATAATAATGCCAAAAAATTAAGTACATTGTCCAAAATGTCGATAAAATCATTAACCGTCGGCCAAACTCTAGCATGGTTTTTGGTGCAAGGAAAACCCAAGCAATATTTTTTCTATGTTGATCGAAAAAATGCGGTCGCACAAAAATACAAAGATCCCAAAATACTAAGAAAACTTCTGGCAAAGTTTAAAATAGACAATGTTGATGACATCACAGACCAAGCAGAACTTCTTGCTGGGAGTGTGGCAATGTCCGGAGAAAATCTTGAAGTTCTGGTGACTGTAAAACGCAATGGTGCAGGTGCCTCCCTGTTTAAAAAGGTCTTGAAAGACGCGGTAATTAAGAAGATTATGCCCAATGCATCCGTTGTAAAATCATTGAGTGAAGCCAAGGAAGACAACGATTCCACACAAGAACCAAAGAAAAAACAGGCTTGGGCAGAGAAAACACCTGAGCAAGAGCGCGAAGAAGAATTAGAGCGTATGATAGAAGAACGTCGTGAAGAGGACGAACTCGAAAGACAAGCGGAAATGCTTAAATTAAATGACGAACAAAAGAAAGCACTGAAGATACACAAGTGGTCATTGAAGGTATCTTCAGATTGGGCCAGCCTTATGGCAAATGAAAAGAATGAAGATTTTTTTCATCAGTCTCTTCGTAGACTGCAAAAATTTCAAAAGAAGAAAATGTACAAGCACTTTGAAAAGCTCAGCAAAGCAAAAAAATTCTTTGGCAGCAAGCATCCTTTAGAGGTTGAAGCCAAGAATCTTCTTTTGACCCAAGGCCAACTACCTGTTTATATCAAGACCTGTGAACAAAAGATCAATACCATTGAGATGGGCAAGAATTGGACCGATGAGGAGCAACTGGTGGCAGAGCTTTTTGATGAAAACACATTTGGGAAAGTGGAAGCCTTTGAAGAATATCTTAAAAATGAAAAATTCAAAACAGATGAAGTGGTAGAAATCATCAATGCATTTGGAGTTGATAGCGAAGAGGATTTCAAAAACTTGTATAAGGCATGCTCTTCCAGTCGGAAAGAGCTGATTTTTCTTTGCCAAAAGCTTGCAAGCAATGATTGGGTGTACTTTCGGAATTTACTAGACCAAATCGAAATTTAAATTTTACAACATTATCCTTTTCCATGAGAGGTCTTTATGGCTTATGAGAATTTAACAGAACTTATCAATATGTGTGGTTCAGCAAAAAAAATGATGAAAGACATTGATCCGTATTCTTCACTTTCACTCACCGAGGTTGTGAAAGTCGGCAAGGATCAAGATTGGAAAAGAGAGCAGTGGTTGCAAAAACTCGAAGAAAAAAAGAATGCAATCTCTGTAAAAACCGATGCAGAGATTGTTCTTTTTGAATGTGATGATCTCCGTAAGTATTTTCATGGCAACGTAAATTTTGCCGACCCCATGCCACTTACTGCTGCGATTCGTGTAAAAGCAAAATCAGGCATCGTTCTACAAGAGAGTCTGAACAATCCGTATATAATTGCGCAAGCATCAAATGTCGCCAGTTACTCTACATTCATAGCAAATATCCAGGCTAAGTATGCCAAAATCGATAGCAAGTATCCACAAGATGCCAGTGAAGAAGAACGAAAAGATTTTTTACAACAAGCCACGAAATCAATTAATAAAAAGATAGAAAAAGAACAAATAAAAGCCTGTGAGAGAGGATTTAAAATATACCAAAGAGAAATGAATCTCGGTACACAGATTAAACAGCAGCGAACGAAACGATGGGTCGGAGGCACGCTTGCTGTATTGGGTGCAATTGGAGGCGTGGCCGGGGCTGCGGTTACAACGGCGTCTGTTGTTTGTTCCTTTGGTAGTACTGCGGTAGGAGCAGGATTTGCGATTCATGGTGCCTGTAAATCATTGATCAATACCACCATCCAACTGAGAAGCTACGCATTGAGTTTCGAGAAGAGTCTAATATCAGCAGAAGCAGACTTTAAATTAATGGAATTGACTTGTCGAAAAAAAGCAGATGGAGAGGTATCCACAATCGGTTCGCATAGCCTACAGGCTTTTGGTCAGATCTTTGTTGGCGATCTTGCCGCACCGTACAAACGCGCCCAGCAATATGTCGAAAATGCTGATTTTAAGATTGCGAAGATAGAGCAGACGCTACAGGATATGGGTAAGCAAATCGAACATTGTCTCAATGTTATCGAGACCTCAACAACCTTGTTTAAGAGAATGGAACGAGAGTTAGATGAACTGCAAAAAGATTCAGAAGATGTGGTGTTCATCAAAGCGAATTTGCAAGTGAAGGATATGCAAAATCGAATAGCGCAGCTCGAAACCCTCCTTAACATTATGCTGGTTGGGGCTTTTGAAGCAGCTACGCCGGTGAAAGATGCAATCCCAAAACTAATCGAGCTAAAAGCCACTCTTGAAAAACTCAAAAAATCCAAAGGCGCCGTTGCAGCGACACTTGCGATTACTCTTCTTGGCTCCGCTGTTGGCGCTTGCGCTTCGATGGGAACCGCGATGGCAAACAATGTAGAGTGGACCAACACGACAGCACAGACGGCATCCAATGCCATTACAGGTGTGAAAACAGGTTTGGCAATATTGCATCCATCATTGGATTTTGTGCAAGATAAAATTCGCAAGGGGAGTGAAGGAAAGACACTGCAACAGGAATAAGTATCGATTGTTTCCTTCATTTGAAACTGTATTTTTGTGATGGATAATGGGTGTTATTTGGCGGCTCAAACAATTGTGCTTGCAACAACATTCTATTCTTTGAACGCTCTCTTTTTGAGGACCAATTTCTTGGAAGCTTTCGCAGCTGTTTTGTTCGTTTTTTTGGAATGTGTTTCTTAATTATGGTGTTCGCTTCTTGCTTCTGAGGAAGTGTCTTCTTGGGGTCTCATCAACAATTGTACAAAAAAAAGTCATTACATCTCCAGTTTTTGCATGATATCATTGGACACATATGGTCCATGGTTTGTTGTATAAATGGTCAAAAGTGCTATGGCGAATTTTTGAGGTAATGAGGATGGCCGATACGATTTCTCCATAATCCAAAGGTATCTCCTCCCCCTCTTGCGTCTATATTTTTCGGAAAACATCTCGCCGTAGTATCCATCACGGAAAAAATCTAAATCACATCCAAATTTAGGACAATTCCACCAACCCAAAAACCATGCTCATCCACACTTCGAATGAACACCCAAGAAAACGGAAAGGATTTTCATTGTCGGTTTATGGTTCTCTAAACAAATCCAGAACCTGAGGAGAATTTTCATACACAGGCAAATGGTTATTGGCATAGATGATATTATGTTCTTGTAAAAGAAATATTTGCTCTTTGGTCAACCCATCTGTAAATAACCTATCATGATATTTGGTTTGTCCCGTATAGATCTCTTCGAGAGACCTAAGAAGTGATATATCGTGAACATACATGTAACAGTCTTCCGCATCCCATTCATAAGAGTATACCCATTTGCCTGAAGGGTCAGCTCCAGCAGCCAACAGCAAAGAGACCATCTCTTCCGCATTTTTCGAAATGGCTGACAAATATAATAAATTAGGTCCCAAAGGAGCACCTTTGTCCCAGCCAAAATGAAAATCAAAAGCCTCACCCAATACAACATCTGGAGAATTTCCGTTTTGTAAGTAGTCTTTTAATTTTTTTACATCTCCTCTTAATACTGACTTGATGATTGCAATTTTTTGTTCATTCATAATTTTATACCAAAAACAAGAATCAATATGGTTGTGAATGTGAGCCCATATTCCGTCTAAATCATATCAAAGTAATCGATTCAAAGCAATACCTTTCAATACAAGCATTGCTCTAGAAAAATTTCATCACACGAACATATCTAACGAATGGCAAATTCAAAACCAATCTTCCATATCTCAAAAGTATCTATTCAGCCCAATTTGAGCAATACCTTCAAGAGAAAACCAATTGCAATTGATTATTGGCACAGACCTGTGTCGATAAAAAGTTCATTATTTATCTCGACACATTCATCAAGAAGGCCCATTCCAGAACCATCATCATCTGCAACAATCCACAGTTTTCCTTCTGGTATCGTAGATATATCTAATAAGATTGAGATTCCAGGGCTGCTTCGACCACTAAATACAACCGATTCGGTGGTGATGGTATGAAGAAGAATTCGGGTTTCATTTTCCTCTGCATATATGGAAACCGGAACACCAATCGGAATATCCGCCAACCCTGAATTTCCAAGCTGGAAAACAACCTGCACTGTCCCTTGCTCGCACTCAATCTCACAAGTATCGACCAACACCGGAACCGCATCGACCAGATTGGCGCCTTCACCATTGTTGGCTCGCACATCACCGCTTCGAAAATTATTCCATTCGGGCCAGTTGTTGGGGGTTGGAGACGGAATACTCAGATCATCATTGATGTTGCTGATATGATAGGCATGTTGATTCCAGACTTGTCTTGCAGGTGCCCAATCCTCGTTTAGACCACCCAAGACGTAAATTCCATTGTCGTGTGGAACCACAATCTCAACCTGATTGTCTCCGTCTACGTCGATGGTAATGGGATATTCATTGGCCGTTCCTGATTCGTGTGCGGTGTAGCGTAGAAGAATGCTACCGTCGACTCCACTGTACACCCATACATCTTGCTCGTCTCCATAGACGACTTCAGCATAACCATCGCCTTCAAAATCATATACAGATGACCCCGTACAATTGGAAGAATTATCCGTTACGGAATTTTTCCACAACAACGAACCATCGGTCTCATATACGAGGTAATAATCTGCGGAAGCAATCCCAATTTCAGGCTGACCATCACCATCATAATCGGCAATGGTAAGTGGACCACCACGACCATTATCTTCCAACGGCCACCAATGAAGAAGGTCACATCGATTGTCGAAAATAGCAATATCGTTATATCCTGTGACAATAAATTCACCCATGCCATCTGCGTTTACATCGGCTACCGCCGGCCAACCATCATCTCCCCCTGTCTGACATCGAAGCGCACCGGTATGATCGTAAATACTAGAACCCGAGATGAGTTCTTGGATTCCATCACCATCCAAATCGGCCCCAAAGGAATATCCTCCTGTCCAGTAGCTTGATTCAATTGCAGAACCATACCCGCCTTGCGCTTGTAGGGAACCATCTTCTCCGTTAATGATTGTGTTTCCAATGATGATCTCTATCGTACCATCACCTTCCATATCACTGAGTGCTGCTGCGTGGGGACGACATGAGAGATCAGAGTATTCACTGACCCATCGAATAGACCCATCCAAAGGATCAAGAGCAACCACTGCACAAATGTTATCGTGCAGAGAAATATTGTCTAGACCCGGCGCCACAACAGTAACGATCTCTGGAAGGCCATCATTATCAATATCACCAATTGCAGGAGTCGCCAGACTTATCATGGTATACGCACTACCTTCCCATTCCCAGCTTCGTTTGCTCCAGAAAACCTGTGAGCCATCTCCCGATAAAAGACGTATGACACCATGATTAATACTGCTGTATATCCCTACATCTTCATCATAGTTAACCACAACAATATCAGGAATGTCACCCTCACCAAACATCCCATCATTGTTGTCATCATTGAGGTGTCCGACTACCGGTGTCATTAGTATCCGCACGTAGTTCGAGTACTCCGCAAAAGAATCCATCTCCCACTCTAGTGTGTAGCCCAATGGTACGGACTCATGCTCAATTTTGCAGGATTCATTGATAGATACGTCAGTTCCACTCCAAATCCGATCTGGGCATTCCTCTGCTACCTCATCAATTTGAGGAGGCAAAACCTCTACTTCTACGTCTCCAGTATCAGAAGGAACCGGATCTTGAATTTTTATGACAGAAATACCACTTTCACTGCTACAACCGAACAGAATTCCAAAGATCATCATCGTGTTTCCCCCCAAAACAATCGGACATTGATGAGATTATCCGGATCGAGCTCATCACTGTGTTTGCTTGATATCAGCAAATCGTTGAGACCGTCCCCATTGACATCTCCCGGTGATACAAAATGATGGAGCCACGTTCCATGTGCGCTCTGACAATCACCCAAGCCATCATAATTGGTCGGAAATTTTACGGAGTTTTCGGGTAGATAACGCCCCCCTTCTCCATTCTCTCCAAAATACGCATAGACGGAACTGCCATCATTTGTATCCTCAAAATGAATATTGGACGATCCGATGAGTATGTCATCGCGTCCATCAGAATCCAAGTCGCCGGCCGCACGCACACATCGCGCTTTATCGTTGGATGCTTCTCCATAAATGGCAATCCCATCCATGTTCATAAGCTCAAACTGGCCATCTATAAAAGGCCCATATAGCACATTCACACGACCGCCATTGGGCATATACACATCGCTATCATCAGCACTAAATACCAAATCGTTATACCCATCTCCGTTGAAGTCGGTTTTGTCTGCCAGCTGATATCCGATCTTCTTGTAGAAGGCATTCGCGGAGATGACGGTGTCAGGAAAGACGAGATTGCTCGTACCATAGAAGAGACGAACACTGCCAGCATTGGCCGAATACATTGTTGACGACTTGCTTCCCAGTGCAATATCACCAAGACCATCTCCATCCAGGTCGCCTACTCCACCGGCAAAACGTCCCAGTCTATCGCCTGCGTACTCTCCTCGAATCGTAAAATTGGCATCGTCGAAAACGAGTTCTCCTTCAATAGGACCATAAAAAACATGACTTTTACCGACATTCCCACCAATCCCACTGATACTTGCCACACCTGCCGTCCACAACAAGTCATTTTGTCCATCGTTGTTGACGTCACCCAACGGATGAAGGCTTTGATAGCCAGAGGAAAAATCACCATAAATACTGGCAACCGCATCTTCGTTTGTCATTGTTTCCACAAAAGGAGCTTGAAAGATATAGGTAGTCAGATTCTCGTGAGATCCACCCGTGAGAATCAGATCATCAACCCCATCTGCATTGTTGTCATAAGATACCATGGTGTATCCACCAAAATTTTCCCCCTCGAGTACAACATCGGAGTCGACAATGTTTCCCGATTCGATATCAGGTCCATAAAAAATATGCACCTGATCCTCTTGTCCGTATCCGATGGCTATATCAGCATAACCATCACCATTGTAGTCCCCTCCACTTAATTGATGTGGTACATGAAGAGTTGAAGAAGAGTTGGCAGCAAATGTGACCTCTGCACGATTCATCGAAATGACGGTTCCATCAATACAGTCCAAATCCCCAAATCCTTCTGTGTCCTGTTGTGCCGGATTGATATTTGGATCATCATCATTGCAATCATTTTTGCTCGTCTCCCAGTAGTTTTCTGTGGGCTCGCATAGACACAAACCAGTGCCAAAAAAACCATCCGAGTCTAAATCCGCATAGTAATATGTGCATCCGTCGGCATTTTCATCATTGTTGTCGCCGTTGCAATTTTCATCGCCCTCACTCTCACACAGCTCTCGAACACCTGGATTGATATTGGGGTCGATATCATCGCAATCACTGGCATCGGCAATATAATCAGGAGGAGCCTCACATCCCATTACGGTGATGCTGTTATCTCCATACCCGTCACCATCCAAATCTGGGTGCCATTCTATGGCATCCACCGCGGTATACTCATCGATGAGAGTGTCGCAATCGTTGTCTTCACCATCACAGATCTCGTCGGCATCGGGATGGTTGTTGGAGTTGCCCTCATCACAATCTCTTTTGCTGGTAGAATATCCTTCCGGCAGAGAACAGGCTTCCAAGGTAGCAGCACTCGAACCATGACCATCGCCATCAATATCGGCATAGAATAAAATCCCGCCTCTTGCACCGATCTCATCGATCTCACCATTGCAATCGTTGTCAAGCTGGTCACAGATCTCAACCGCAGCAGGATGGATATTGGCATTTCCTTCATCACAATCCCCTTTAAGAACCGTAAAACCATCTTTATCTTTATCCAAATCCGTACCACAACCATACAGAAAAAGAACCAAAACCATTCCTAATTTCATCAAATTATACCTATATTATTGGCGTATGGAGACTTCTATCCTAAGCATGAGTTCCTATCAATAATGATCTACATCTTTCGATAGACAAAACCACAAAAATTAAATCGAGAGAATTGACTTCTATGATATAGAGATTTATCAAATCATTTTCGAATACACACTACACAAATCTCAGCGTTCATATTTTATGAAAGAGGAATAAAAATGTTGGAACATGTTTCAAAACAACTCAGTCGTCTCAACCCTGGAGATCGTTTTTGGTTTTGGCTTTGTCCTGAAGCATCGGATGGACCCGGCCTGTTGATCCAAACTCTAAACAATGATCCTGGAATGAAGACTTTACGGCAAGAAATTGCTGACATTACCGTTCCACTAACGGCATCCCCATTTGTTGGATTGGGTAATGTTAATGGTGATGGTCGATTACGCTTCGGTGGTCCTTTGGCATCTGCGCAACGTCTCGAAGAACTTTCTACTTGGGTTCAAAAAAACGTACAAGAACACCCTGATCTAGCACATTTAAAAAACTCGATTCTTGTCAATATTAGCTCCAAAGGACTGGTTAGGGG
>NYTD01000280.1 GCA_002683315.1 Deltaproteobacteria bacterium
AATGGTTGCGTGCAAATAAGTGGCTTATTGCTGAGGTTTTGGGAGCATTTGTGGTGGCAGTTGCCCTCACATGGCCGATGGTCTTACATCCATCGAAAGCTGCATTGGGTTCTCCAGATGCAGATGGTATGAAGCATTTATGGACATTGTGGTGGATGAGGGCCAGCATCTGGGAATATGGTGATTTTCCTTTCTCCACAGATCTAATAAACTATCCAACTGGTATGGATCTGTACCCAATAGAGCCTTTAAATGGATTTGTTTCACTATTTTTTCCTTGGATGGGACTGACGACATTATCCAATATGCTGGTTCTCATGAACATAACGCTTACGGGGATTGCCGGAGCTTGGTTTGGGCGTGTTCTAAGTGGTTCTCGATGGGGAGGTTTAACAACTGGTCTTTTGCTTCAATGTTCTTCTGTGATGGCATTTTTTGTACATGTTGGTGTTGGAGAATTAAATCATTTGTGGTGGTTGCCTCTTGGACTGGGATGCTTGCTTAAGGCGCGAAAGACATTGGATTGGACATGGTTCATTGTTCTTGCGTTGTGCCTCATTGGTGCAATGCTCTCGTGCTTTTATTTGGGCTTCTTTTTGGCGATGTCTGTATTAATCTGGTCTGTTTTAACCATTTGGGCGAGAAAGAAGACACCCAGACTACTTGTACAGTATATTGTGGCAGCATCATTGGCAATTTTGGTTGTTCTACCGGTGACGCGTTCCTTTTCAGGGAGCTATAAGAGTGGAAACATCCCAGATGTCTCACTTTCTTCGTATATGTTTGAAAACCATGGACAGCCAATAACAGACCCTCCATCAGCTCGGCTGGAGCTACAACAGTTGGTGGAGTGGAGTCGAACAACTGAGGGAAGAAAAGAAGCTGCGTATGGTGGTGGAAGATATGTGGGTATTCTTACACTGGCTCTTGCATTGGTGGGTTTGGTTCGTCGTCCCAAAGAAGCCCTTCCTTGGCTTGTTGTTGCCATAATAGGGATTGTTTTTGCTTGTGGAAGTTATTTTACGCTGCATGGAGAAGAGATTCGTTCCAACGGTATTCGTCTGGTTATGCCTTCTTTTTGGCTTAATCGGATTTTGGGGTTCTATGCAGAACCATTGAATTTCCCGGTTCGTTATTTGGCAATGACTGCGGTTGCTCTTTCAGCCATGGCTGGTTTGGCTGTTCGCAATTGGAAGTGGTCCATTGTTGTACCATTTGCTGTATTAGAGATTGTTCTCTTTCAAATGTTGGCGTGGCCGTGGCAGACTTTTGCTCCTCGTGAGGCACAGGCCTTGTCTCAGTTGCAAGGAGTCGATGATAAAGCTTTGATTGATCTGGCTCTTGTGGCACGATCGGATATGGAAAATCGATACAATTCTCTTTCCACCCAGATCGTTCATGGAAAGAAAATCAATGCGGTTCCACTGGAACGGATAGAGTTTTTTGCTCGAGATGGCTTTTATTTCGTATCTTCGTTATCGCTTTTTGTCGATCTGAAGCCGATTTATGAAAATCGTGGTGGCTCTCTAAACAAGGACTATCGCTCGGACTTGGCTATTTTACAAGATTCAGGATTTGGCTGGATTTTGGTGTCGTATCGAACAGGAGCAGAGCAGCTCCCTTCAGGTATTGTCGATGAACTTTCACGTCTTTGTGGAGCTCCATATATTCGATCAAGAGGGATGGCAGTGTGGAAGCTACCAGAAGTGAGCTATACGCAAGAAGAGCTAAAAGGATGGACAGTATTGCACAAGCAGGCCATAAAAAAACTGGAACGAATTACTCCAGGGATGGCACCAGCACTACGGTAGCGATCTTAGCGATACAAAACTTCATTAAGGGTTAACTCAGCGAACAGTCTATCCGGTGCAGGCGTTAAGTCATCGGTGCTCAGCAATCGCATTTCGTGTAAGTTGTGTGGTGTGAAGAGTGACTGCATTGCTGGGCGAAGTGGAGGAGGAACCATTAAGAGTATCATAGAGGTCGATTGTGTTGATAGTTCTGTCACGGTTTGAATAATACGTGTCCGAATGGCTTCATCAATCTTGAATGATTCCTTTGTACTCGTTTTTGTGAGCGCTTGTCTCAAAAGTTTTTCCAGAGGCTTGCTGAGGGTTGCATATTGGTAGTTGGAATCGATTCGAGCAGGGTCAAAAAGGCGTCGTCGAATCTGCTCGACCAAGAATTGCGTACCTTTATTTTTTGATCGAAAGACATAGATGGTTTTGAGCAGTGATTCATGGTTATGAATGGGGATATCTTCGCGGAGGAGTGATGCGTAGATCTCAAAAAGTTGCTTTCGAGATAGTACATCAGGAATCACTTTGCCGATCAAGTCGGGATGGTTTTGTTCAAGCTGTTCGGTGATGTGATTGAATGAGTTCCAGTCAAAGACCTTGTGAATGTTGCGAACGATTAATTCATGGACATGACTTTCCAGTATCAGTGTTGGTGAGATAATCTTCCAATCATCTTTGCGTTGGTCTTTTGCAAGCCATACTCCTCTTTTATGATATGCCGGTTCGGTGCTAAGAAGTTCTTGTTCTTGTTGTTCTGCTGGTGCAAGAGCAAAGAATGGAGTCTGAGGAATATGTCCCTTTCCGAGACTTAAATTTTTAAACAGAAGTTCATAATCCAAGTTATCAGAGTGTTCACACTCTATTATTGGGATTGTGCAGCCATACTCGATAGCAATATTCGTTCGAGTTTCCTCTAATCTAGTCGTCAATTCTGCTTTTATAAAAGACAAATGATTGGGAAGAAAGAGGGTTATGGGGGGAGTGGGAGGAGCTTCTTTCTGAGGAGCAAATGGGGAATGTGCGATATGTTTTTTACTTGGTTGTACGGAGATCTCTTTCGTAGGTTCTAGCTGTGGTGTGGTGGGAATGATTGAATCCAATAGTTGTGCTTGCTCAATCAAAATGTCGATATCCTTTTTCAGTTCTTTCCATAAGATAGTTGTGCGCTCATCTTGCGGTACATGTGTGCGAAGAGATTCAATAATCACTGGAGACAGAGGAGCTGTTTGGATGTGTAATCGAATGTCGCTACGTATATCTTTTTGAATCGCTTGTATGCATTCTTGAATCGTAGGAGAGACAAGGGTTCTTCCTTGCGTTTCCATGGTAGATAGTTTGATCCATTCAAGTTGTGTGATGATGGTACGATATTTTGACATGGATTACGTCCTAATGTGCTGTCTAGATTTCGTTTGAATCCTGACGAGATATAGATTCATTGATTTGCGATTCTAACTCGTATCATTTGAACGTGCACCTATATCCTATGGAACATGTAGAATCGTGATTTCGGTGTTGCCAAACGTATTAGAGCTTATGAAGAAGAGGACTTTTCGTGTTGTGATGCTGCAAATGCACGAACTCGTGTACTTTTTTTCCAATGTGGATGTTTATGGAGTCTGCGTTTTATTCCCAGATCAAGCCTTTGCCAAATTTCTTTCGGTATATCTTCATCAGTGGTACTGCTCCACCATATTTGAAGTTCATCGGCCAGATCGTCATAGAGTATGGAAAAGGAAGAAGAAAAGATTTCTTCATTGCTATGATCGACAACACGTACGTTATCCATGGCAGATATAGATGCTTTGTGTGCGATGATGTGTTCTCCATTTTTCGAAGAGACAGCGTGTGAGAAGTCGAGTTTGATTTCTGTTTCCCCAATTCCCATTCTCGTAAGATCTTCACACAGGAGTTTGTGCATCGCATATCGAAGATTTTGATTTAATGTTGCGAGGATGGGGAGAGACTGCTGCATATCGCTAGCGTGATATTTGGGGTTTTTTCGGTTCCAAAATGGTTCTTCTGGAAGAGGGTTTTTCTTTGGATCAAGCGCCCATTCCAATGTTTCACTTGGAATCGCACCGACCATGATGAGTGTACTTTCAGGAGCGACCGAGACATCACCATTTGGTAGTGGCCCGTATTCTGTGAGTGGTCCCGATCCTTTTTTGTAAGATTGGATTCTCGTTTTTAGGGTCGCTCCGGTAAAGACCTCAGGTCCTCCGATTAACCACGTGCGGGAAGGGATAAGGTCAGGCATAATGTCCATAGTTGCGCGAGCAACATCACGTCTAGAGACGGGGGCATATCGAGAAGAGGAGCGTAACGGATGTGGATGCTTTCCATCAGGGGGAGCGACATGAGCTTCAATTACTTCATCGAGGTAGCAAGAAACGCGCAACATAGTCCATGGAACTTTTGAGCGTCGTACCCATAGGTCAAGATGAAAACTCTGTTTGTTTAGAACATTGGGAGACCATCGATATGCGCCCATGACAGATAGGTGTAAGATTCGGGTAATGTTTTCTTCATGTGCGGCATGAACAATATTTGACGCAGCATATTTATCATATTTGGGAGAGCCAAAGCCAGCAGTTCTGGCATCGATACAAGAGATGACCCCAGTTGCTTCTTGAAGAACAGGAAAAAGAGACTCCTTGTGATCTGCATCGGCAAAGTAGAGCTCATTGACAGAAACCAGATCTTTGAGGTGCTGCGTGTCTTGATCATTTTTGGCGACTGCGCGTACTGGGATATTCCTAATTTTGGCTTCACGAATAATTTCTCTTCCTGTTCTGCCATTGGCACCAAATACCACGATCATGAAAACCTCTCTTTTCCTGAGAAACTATATCTATATTATACGCATTGCTTTGTTAAATGAGTATACTATGTAACAGTATGTCATCATCATTCAAAACAAAAATCGCAGTAGTCTCTTTATATGCCTTGGAAAACAATGGGGTTCGTCATATTGCCTCATCCTTGAGAGAGTCCGGTTTTTCTGTCGTGGAAATTTACTTTAAAGACTGGGTCAACAATAACTTTCCTTGGCCGCAAGAGCAGGAGGTTCAAGATTTAATATCTGTGCTTCAAGAAAGAGAGATTGATATCGTTGGCTTTTCTGTTCGAGCCTCCGCTTTTCATCGGATGGCAAAATACCTCACTGATCGTGTTCGTTCTGCGTTAAATATTCCCATTTTGTGGGGTGGGATGCACCCCACGTTCATGCCTGAATTGTGTATTGAAGTTGCTGATTTCATAGCAATTGGTGAGGTTGATCATGCTGTAGTAGAATTTTTTCGACGATTTGATTCAGGGGAGGATTTGTGCACGGTTCCGAGTTTTTGGGCTCGAAGCAACGGTGAAATCTATCAAAATGATTTGGCTCCGCTGGTGAATCTTGATGACATTCCATTTCGAGATTTTCATACGAAGGGTGATAAGTATCATGTAGAAGGTGGAAAAATCCGTGTAGGGGATCCATTTATTACCAATCCTGAATATACGCTTCTTGCATCAAGGGGTTGCCCGTACTGGACGTGCACATTTTGTTCAAATACGGTCACAAAACCTCTTTATGAAGGCTTGGGCGGTAATTTTCGTTTGCGATCAGTTGAGAATCTTATACAAGAATTAGAGTATGCCAAAACGTTGTGCACGAATATAAAAGTGGTTCGTTTTGATGATGAGGTTTTTCCAATTCGTAAACGATGGATTGAAGAATTTTCGCAAAAATGGCCCAATCGTGTAGGAATCCCCTTTGAAGTGTTGGTCGATCCGCGTATGGTGACCTATGAATCTCTCAAGCTTCTTAAAGATGCAGGTCTTCGCGCAATTTGTATGGGAATTCAGGCCAATGATCGTGTGAACCGAGAACATTATCACCGTCCAGTATCCAATGAAAAGATTATTGAGTGTCAAAAAGTATTTTGTGAGGTAGGGATTACAGCCAACCTACAAATTATTTGGGATGATCCTTTCTCAACCGAAAAAGATAAGGATGAACTGTTTCATATGCTCATGAAACTTCGTCGTCCTTTTGAACTCTATCTTTTTGGCTTGACCATTTATCCTCGGACTCATCTGGCGCGAACTCTTCTACGCGAAGGGAAAATCACAGAAGATGACATAGAAGGTGTGAATACACATGCTTTTGAACAGTTTCGTATCGACCTCAATCATCCTCGTCCCAAAGCAGATCAACGATGGCTTGCACTGATAGTGTTGCTCAATAAAAATATTTTTCCAAAGTCTTTTATTTGGAAGCTGTATCATTCGGAGTATTTCAAAGAGCATCCTGAGGTCCTCATTGCGTTTGCTCAGGTTGTCAATCTTGGAAAAATGTCTACGGTGGCTATGAAAATGGCAATGAGAGGGGAGTTAACCCCTTTGCTTATCAAGCGGTGGGTAAATCCCCGTTCGCTGGTCACGATGTGAAAGATGAAAGATTTTGCGCAAGAACAGATACGAAGAGCAAGAGCATGGGGACATATGGCTCAATCTGCTCTCATGCGCAGAGTGGACCCAGAGTGGATCCCTAAGCCTCATGCTGGCCACTTATTGATGACCTACCGCTGCAATCTAAAGTGTTCAGGTTGTGGGTCTTGGAAGGTTAAAAATCATAATGATTTGAGTGCTGATGAATGGAAAACAGTTTTTCGTCAACTTCGATCTCTTGATTTGGTAAAGGTTCTTGGAGGAGAGCCTTTTGTTCGTAAAGACATTGTTCCTATTTTGGAAGGTATTCGCGATATTATCGACCCGTACATTTTGCAACTTACCACAAATGGTATGTTGACCAAGCCACTGCTTGAGGCCATCAAAGCAGTGGCGTGGCCGGGACTTCAACTTCGGATATCGGTGGATGGACTACCGAGCACACACGATACCATGCGTGGAAAAGACGGTTCATGGAAACTTGTTGACCGTTCTGTGAAAGAGGTTGCAGCTCTCAAAGAAGAATATGGTTTTCGATTTGGTATTAATTTTGCTGTAACCGATGCATCGATGTCCGATTTGGGTTCTATGGTTGATTATGCCAAGGAGCATGGTGCTGACTTGATTCCGGGTATCAATGTCGATCCATTTTTGGTGGGTACGATACCTCCAGAGGAAAAAAAACCGAAAGTGATCATGATTTCCAACAAAGAAAAAGCGATGCGCGCACTAATGGACGCTCGTGTGGGAACCAAGCGTCAACTTCCCTTGGTCGATCATCTGTATTCTCGGTGGCAGACCAAGAGAACATTTCATAAACAGCTTTTTTCTGGAGCACAGCGTTTTCATTGTCGTGAGCTTAAAGATTTGATTTATATTTTGCCAAATGGGGACCTTGTTCGTTGTGGACTTGATCATGAGCCAATAGGCAATGTTCGCAAACAGCGTTTTGATGATATCTGGTATGGTGAGCGTATTGCCAAGTATCGAAAGAAAGTTCAGGATTGTCCAGGATGTTTACAAGCTTCTGTTCAAATCCTTTCTCGTCTATACGGTGGGTGTATTATCAATGGTTAATCGCAATACAGAGTGATTATTTTTGCTGCATTTATTGTACAATGTGGCATATTCTATAACGATTACACAATACACATTATTAATTTTTTTACGAAACAATACTTTTGATCCGTAGGTCAAGATATTGGAAAATTTTTCTTTCTTTTGAAAGGGGGTCTCATGAAAATTTCTCGATTACTAATTTTGCTTTCTAGCACAGGTTTGATGGCTTGTTCCTCAGATAAATCTTTAACTCCGTGCAATTCAGACATTGAAGTAGGTCTTTTTGAACCTGTTGATTTTGAGATTTATCCACAAGGGTTCTCTTTTGAATTAAAGGCGATTGTTCGAGATAAGTGTGGTCTTTCATCAGAAGACACATCATTTACGCTCAGTTCCGATGTGCAAGAGCAAATCGTTATTGATTATACATTGGATGAAAATGAAATTACGATTATTCCTATGGAACAGCTTGACCTTGGTGAGCATACTCTGTCATTAAAGGCGACAGGTAGTACAGGGAATAATGGTTCAGATACTGTTCAGATTAATATCATAGAAAATACTCCTCCTTCCATAAGCATGTCTCGTCCCTCTTCAGAAGGAGAGACCTTTCAAACTGGAGAAGAAGTCAGTATTCAAGTGACGGTTACTGATGAGCAAGAAGATCTGGATACATTACGTCTGAGATGGACCATCGATGGACAGATTGTAGGAGGTCCGGCAAATCCCGATGAGTTTGGTTTTGCCGAATTTATACCCAACGAACTCAGTAATGGATGTCATCGTGTAGAAGTGCTGGTTCTTGATGCCATGGAACAAAGCGCAGAAGTTCAGGCCGACTTTGTTTTGTATACAGATGAAGCAGAGCTTGAAGCATATTTGTTCTTAGAAGACAATGATGGTGATGGTTGGGGGGCCCCAACAAATTTCATTATTTCTTGCGATCCTGTTGATGAGGGGGTTCCGTTTACAGTTCAAACTGATTGTGATGATGGTGATCCAGATATTCATCCCACACACCCAGATTACTGTGGAGATGGGATTGATTCTGACTGTGAGCCAAGCACACCGATCAATTGTTTTCCTCTTGGAGACAGT
>NYTD01000281.1 GCA_002683315.1 Deltaproteobacteria bacterium
AAACTTTTTTTGAAAGTCTTTTGAACCACACAAACGTGCCTTAAAGATTTCAGCCATTCCTCCAACTGCGAGTTTGTCGTATACGTAATAGCGACCAAATTTTTGTGGTGAAAAACTCACGTGTTCCCTCAGTCGAAAAACACCTCAAGATTATCACATGTCCATTCTTCTTCTAGAAGAGGAGCAGCCTGTGAACATGATTTTTTCTCATCTCCTGTTTTCTTTCCTTGATTTTGTACACACTCACTGATGTCCTGATCCGAAAAAGGCTCGCCACAATCTTCTGCAAAATCCCGGATATCATAGCAGATCTGTTGGCAGGGGTTGTTGCATGCATTTCCTAGGATAAAAACAAAAGCGATCAATATTTTATGTGTCATTTTCGGCTCTCATATCAAAGAATGATTACATATATAACAGATTACCAACCTTAACTCTCAAATATTCCATGTCGCTTATCGATCTTGGGGTTCTACAAGTTGAACCTACAGACCAATGCAATCTTCGTTGCACGATGTGTGCTCCTCATTATGAAGGCTGGGAGACCGTGCACGCGATTCCAAAAGGAAATCTATCCGTTGATCTTTGGGAGCAAATCCTAAAAGGATTTGTGCAAGATGACATACGATTTGATCACATTATTTTCCAATGGTTGGGCGATCCCTTGGTGCATCCAAGAGCTCTGGATATTATGCTAATGGCAGCAAAAACGATGCAAGGTCGAGTTCAATATTTACGGTTGGACAGCAATTGTATTTTACTCAATGAGAAAAGGGTGCAGGCTCTGTGTTCTATGGCTGTAACATATTCTGTTCCAATTCTATTGGTGTGCACGTTGGATGCACATACACCACAAGTATACGAGGATGTCAAAGGTGCCCGGCAGCTTCTTCGAGTGCGAAAAAATATCCATACTCTCTTGAGAACAAGAAAAAAATATGGTGAACGTTGTTTGCTCAATGTTCAAATACAGTTTGTAGTACAGCAAGGGAATGCACATGAGTGTCATTCTTTTTTACATTATTGGAGATTCATCTTTGATGATTATGGAGGACTGTGGCATGATGAACTTATGTTCAAGAGACTTAGTGTTGGAGGTGGTTCAAAGGGGCAGGCGCAAGCGGATCAACTCTATGAGGAGAGTATTCATGGAACGGGGATAAGACATAAAGAATATGGAAATCTTCATGTGTTGTGCTGGAAGCAACGGCCTTGGCAAAATGATGATCAACATCAAGAGGAACGAAAGCCTTGTCCTGGTTTATGGTTAACACCGGTAATTCGACATGATGGCTCTTTAATGATGTGTTGTGCTGATCTTGGAGGAACACTTCAGCTTGGCTCATTGAAGAGTCACCGATTTTCCCAACTATGGTTTGGTAAAGAAGCAAACAGGCATAGGAAAAATCATATGGAGGGGATTTTCACAGATGCTTGTTTACACTGTGGTGGGATTAACTGGTATACGCTGACAGATGAAGTTGTCGCTCACGTAGATGATCGAAGTGCAGAATTATTACTGGATCCAGAATGAAAATTAGAACAAAAACGAAGTTCCAACAGAGAATTGAGGTAGACCACCAAAACTTTGTAAGTCAGCTTGTACAAGCTGGAAATCTTCTCCAGAAAGAAATCCTACAGCAAGATTAACATTAAAGTTTAATGTTTCAGCTACAGGAAAGTCGATTCCAGTACGAATTCTCATTCCCATAGCCATACTACTGGCTTCTCGGACGTATCCAGGAAGCATGACAATATCAGCACCGACATATGGAATGATAGCCTCCATATCGAAATGATATAAACCTCCGATGTTGACAGGCAGAATGGTATTCCACTGTTGAGGCGATTCTCCTTCTTCAAGAAGTTCAGAACTTATGAGTCGTCTGGTTGCAAAGGCTTCTGCTCCAACAACAATATCGAAGAATGGAATGGGGAAATACGAAATCTCACCACCATACGTAACAAATGCGGGTAGAGTTTGAAACTTAGAGACACCAACACGGGCAGTAACACGGGCTTTTACATCTTCGTACGAAGAATTTGACACTTTCTTCTTTTTTGGCGTTTTTTTCTTTTTGGGTTTCTTCTTTTTCTTAGGCTTTGTTGGAGCATCAAAGTCAAAATCAGAAGTAACAGGATTTGGAGGTCTTTCTACTGGTTCTAATGTGACTTCTTTTTCCTTCTCATTTCGCATTGCAGCGAGTATTGCTGCTGCTTTCTCTTCTTCTTTTTGCTCTTTCTCTCTTCTCATTGCAGCGAGTAGTGCAGCAGCTTTTTGCTCTTCACTTTGTGCCGCTTCTGTTTTTTTTCTTTCAGCTTCCAGTCGCGCTCGTTCTTTTCGTTCTCGTTCCAGTCGTTCTTGCTCTCTTGCTTCTCGCTCAATACGTTCTTGTTCTTCTTTCAATGCTCTTTCAGCTTCCAGTCGCGCTTGTTCTTTGCGTTCTCGTTCCAGTCGCTCTTGCTCTCTTGCTTCTCTTTTTTTTCTTTCAGCTTCCAGTCGCGCTTGTGCTTCTCTTTGTTTTATGGCTTCTTGCTTTTTCGCAGCTGCGAGCTTTTCTTGTGCTTCTTGTTCTCGTTCTTCTTTGGAGATGGGTTTTACAGGAACATCTTCACTTCCCCATCCTAGGCCATCACCCATCAGATTTTCTGTTTCACTATCATCGATTTGAATATCTACTTGTTCATCTTCATTTAGGATAATCGGTGCTAGTGTAACAGGAACGACTTCTTCGACAGGTGCTTGGACTTTTTCTTTTTTCTTACTCTTTCCAAACATAAGTTCTTTGACATATGGAGCCAATCCTTCAGCGATCGCAAGGATATCATTATCTATTTGAAAGCGAAGATTTCTTTTAAAATAACCTTTGTCGCATAGAACAAGGTAGAATTCCAGTTTGTCACCGGTGACAAAAACTTTACCAGCAACAGCAACACGACTTCCTTTCTTCTTTGCATGTTTATACACACATCGAGTAGATCGAAGACATTCAGGTGTAATCAGGCTTTCGTCTTTACTGAGTAGGATCACTTCGCTATATTTGTCATGAAAACGAACTTCGTCAGCAAGAAGCTCAGAAATATTTGCAAGAAGTGTTGGATCTACACCCTGTCCATGAAGATGTGGCACAACTGCTGTTCTGGCTTGTGCTGGAGTAGAACTAAGAAGAAGAGACAACAAAATTGGATACATAATTGGGGACCGATTGTGATATGTGATCGTTGAGATGTATAAAAGACAGAGAGTTTGTATTGTTGAGTATACTCAAAGATTAAATTTCTTTCTAGAAATTTGGAAATACTAACTTAGTATATCAGGTTGTGTTCAAGAACGTATACACATTATCTTTACAAGATTCTTCCATATCGATGGTGATACATGTCAAAAACTTTCATTCGAAATATATTTTTTGGATTTCATTTCCTTGGGATGACTGTATATGGTCTTTTTGACTTGTATGGTGGTATACAAGGAGCATCTATTCTACTGAGTAATAATGAGCAGGTACAGATTTTTGGTACAGTATTGTTCTTGTCTCTTATTTTTTCTTTTGTCTCTTCGTTATTGATATACCGAGTCAAAATAGATGAGACTGTCGTTCATTGGCGAGGATTCATGACAGGGATTGGGATTGCTTTTCTGTTAGACCAATCATCGATTTTATTGGGGATGGGTTTTCCATATTTTCTCTATGCATTGGGTATTCTTTGTTTTTTTTGCGTCTTTTTTGTGCAAATGACCTATCGAGATCAAACTCCAAAAGGACGATTGGTATTTTTGGCTTTGGTTTTTGCTGCACTTGTAAGTAAATTAGAACCTTCAATAGAAGCAAAGCAAGAAGTAGATGATCGTCCCAATGTTATTGTGATTACAGTGGATGCGTTAAACGGATCCATCTTTCGTCACGATGATATCCAACAGTTGAAAAGTTTTGCGTTTTTGAGGCAGAATGGTATCACATTCTCGAGTATGCATGCTTCTAGCGATGACCCTTTGCGATCATATACTTCAATGTTCACATCTGAAATATCAGATGTTCATACTCATGAGTCCTTTGCAAAGATCTTTTCGTTGATGGGATATTCGACAGGAGCATTTGTTGGATCGGACTATCTAAAAAAAAGTGATGTACAAAAAGGGTTTTCAATGTTCGATGATGATTTCTCATGGCTTCGAGGTTGGTCTTTGAGTCTTTGGGGGCGGTTATTACCATTCGGTTCGAGTATGCGCTCTTCTATGGAATCAACAGATTTAATGATGTTGTGGGTGAAGTCGAAAAAAAATCCTTTTTTTACTTGGATCCAGTACTCAGAGCTTCAAGGCTCATATTCTCCTCCTGTTGAATGGGATGGACATTTTTTCTCCGGAGATCCATATGAAATACATTCCTCTGATTGCATGGATTCTGTCGATCCAATCCATACCTCTAGAGTAGCCGGACGTTGTTCTGCAGAATGGTTGCTCTCTCAGTATAAGGGAGAACTTGCATCATTGGATAGAGATATATTTCGGATTCTGCAGTGGGTACAACAGAACCCCAATACATTGTTGGTTTTTACAGGAGGCTATGGGATACAGCAATCGAACAGAGTACCATGGTTTGGAAGAGATGGGCTCACTGTAGAAAGTACGTACGTTCCAACCATTATATGGTTTCCATCTATTCTTGCTGCAGGAAAAGAAATATCACATCTTTCCAGTACAATGGATATCTTTCCTACTATTTTGGACGTTTTTGGGATTCCTTTGGAGGGTACCAGAACAGGAAGCAGTCAAGTTGATGCAATCTATTACAATGAAGGGAAAGAGCAGATACAAGGAAGATCTGCTCTTGGTAGACAGTACCGACTTACGCCAGGGGGCAAATGGAAAGAACTAAAAAAAGAGAAGCAATAATGCTTCCCTTTTGAATAGACAGATATAAGGAGCTACTTTGTAAAGGTTCCTGACACTTTCCAGATGCACTTGCCGCCTTTACAGGTTGGTTTTGCTCCTTGAAATGAGAGACCACCTTTCATGTTGCTGTAACCGGATTTTCCAGCAATTTTGCTCAAAGTACTTTTTGCTGCAGCTTCAAATCGTGCCTTTCTTCCTTTTAGAGGAAGCTCATCAACAGAAACTCGTGTATTGAAAGTCTTTTCTGCAGGAGCAGCTTTCTTTGCTGGTTTCTTTGCTTCTTCTTTCTTTGCTTCTTCTTTCTTTGCTTCTTCTTTCTTTGCTTCTTCTTTGATTTCTTCTTTGATCTCTTCTTTCAACGCAGCTTTTTCTTCTTCCGCCTTTTTTGCTTCTTCTTCTTTTTTTGCAGCTTCCGCCTCAAGCTCTTTTTTTGCTGCTTCTTTTGCATCGTCTTTTATTTGTTGCTCTGTATTAGCGGGAGCCTCTGCTTTTTTCTCGCTGTTTCCGCATCCGACGAGGAGCATAGAGAGGATTGAAATAGTACTAATCATGTGAATCTCCATTGATAGGTTTTTTATAAATATAGTGAGAACACCATTTATTGATATACATCGAAATATCAGTTAGCGAATTATTTGTTCTTCGGCTAGATGATACTACCTTTCTTTACGTTTTTTTTTATTTTTACTTCAATATTAGGAGCAAACTTGTCTTCCAAATCCTCTGAATTACGCAGCGAAGAGATCAAAAGTGATGATGAAGTAATTTCATCGGAATCTAGGCTAGAGACCACTGATGACTCTGTATGCTTGATAGACTTGACGACATATGAGCTAGGTCGATCTTTGTTTAGCATCCCATTTCATCCATATTTACATCATGCTTTGCGTCTGAAGGGCGTGGAGATCGCTACAAGAACGCAGTTGGCTTTATTTGATCATAGTCGCGCACAACAAAAACTATACTTTCCATTGAATCGAGGTGGAGGTCGTTTTGTTGCGCTATGTCTGATGATTTTGAATCGTGCGATGAGAGGTGAACGTTTTCTCGTGGTCGTCTCGACAAAAATTCTTCGTCGTTATGTCTCTTCTGATTTACAAAGTTTGGGTGCCTTTTGTCCTCTAAGTATCGCTGTCTACAATCAATTTTACGATAATGTCGCGCAAGATATCCAGAAAAGTAACATTGTTGTAGCACCAATGGAGGATTTGCGACAAGTACTTGAAAAAGAAGATCTCTCGTTTTCAGAAGTAATTGTAGTAGAGCCTGAATTACATGATGCGGAAGAAATTCAAGTGATCCTTTCTTTATCAAAAACAGATCGATTGCTGGGGTTGTATCAAAAATCTGATCGTATTGATGAAAAGACAGGATCCATTTTTCCACAATTGGTTCGAATTTCGTATTTAGGTGCTCAAAAAAGCAAAAGTATGTATTGGATATCAAATGAAAATGCATTGGAGAGAATAGAGCAAATTCTTCTCTATGTTGATTCTCCTATGATGTTGGTATGTGCAGATGAAGGACAAGCTCAACAAATATATGCTGCTCTAAGAAAGTCTTCTTCTCTGATTCGCCATTTGCCGGCAACATCTTTGAGAAGGAACAAAGAACATGCATATCGTCTTCTTGCCAATAAAAAAATTCAGCTAATTGTTGTATCACAAAGTGAATTTAGCAAAAAATCAAGGTATCCAACAATTTTCCTTGATACAGAGCCGATCAATATTGATCATGATTGCTATTGGATCGCAAAAGAAAAGCCTCAAGATCGGGATGATTTAGATACTCTCTCTCTTCCTAGTTTGGAGGTTCTCAAAGAGCGCTTTCAAAATCACATGATTCATGAACTGGAGAAGAGTTCACTGACTTCACCAGAACAAGATATTGAGTCTTTGTATGCTGCTATTTGTGATCGTCCAGAGTTGATGAAAGCAGTGATCCGAGATAGCATTCAGTATCGATCCAATCAAAAGTTTGAACAGCAACAAGAAGCGACGCGTATCGAAGAGAAAGAAGCTTTTGCGCGAAAAAAAGTTTGGAAAGGTGGAAACAGGCGAAGAAAGAAACGCCGTTAGGTTGCTTTTTCGATGACCTGTCACATGAGACCAATTGATTTATGGTCTTATAAAGTCTATTTTTATGTGTTCGAAGATATCTTAGATGTTTATGGATCGTCGTGCCATTGTTTACACGACCATGTTTATCGATGCTATTTTGATCGTAATTACGAACATGATTTTGGAAAGTCTGAGACGATGAAACCCATCAATAGTATATGCATGTATCACTCCTAAAAAATCATCTTGCGATCATACAAATTGCATTGTACAGCAGTATGATAGGTACAGATGGATAAGAGAAAGTATTCTGATTTTTGATATTGAGGAAATAGATGGATGTATTAGAGTTTTTTGGACTGTGCACTATTTTGCTTCTTTTGGGAGTTTGTTTGTGGGCATTGTGGAAAGAAGGATTGTAGATGGAATTCCTAGATGATTTTGATGAACGTCTTGCAAAAGAGGGGCCTCCGAGTGTGTTTACACTGAATTACGAAGGATGTCTTCAGTTTGATCTGCTTCGAAGCCGCGATATTGCCCGTCAAAATCCAAATGCAAAGAGACATGAATGGTGCCATTGTGTATATGTAGATCATGAAACGTTGTGGCCTCAGTATGTCTTGTGCACCTCTCCTGAATTGTGTCAAAGACATGAACGAGCATCAATTTTTCGATTTGAATCGTATGCAGAAGCCATATTGTATATGGAAGAGAAGAAGCAAGTTGTGTATGAGAAGAACCGTCTATGTTGAAGATATGCCCTCAGTGCTCGGCAGAGATATTAGAGCATGCACAAGAGTGTTTTGCATGTGGAGTCATCTTCTCTGAATGGGGAGAAAAACATCAAAAGAAAGAAAAAAGAACGTCGTCTCGTTTCGCACAAAAACAAGGAGAGAATCATCCAAAAGAATTGTCGTTGGGGAATTTAATAGAAGATCGATTTACGATACAAAGTCGAATAGAAAGCCAAGGGCTTTGGGTGCTCTATCGAGTCGTTGATCAAAAAGATGGGTACACTCGAAACATGCAAATGGGATCACAAGATCATCAATCTGTCCAAGAAGTCGTTTCATCGATTGTTGTTTTGGGGGAAGAATATTTTGTTCCAACAGTATTGGAGGTAGGAACAATTCCTGCTTCATTTTTTGTTTTTGATGATTTAGATGGGATCACGTTGGTAGATTGGAAGAATAGTGCTCCTTCTATGAGACAGAGACGAGATTTTTGTAGTCAGATGTTGTTTGTGTTTATTCAGTTGACCCGGCAAAGAGTTTCGCTGGGTACGTGGGATATGAACAAAATCTTTGCGCATGCGCGAGGGTACATATGGATTCACCCATCGCTGTTCAAAGCAGGGAGTATCCAAGAGACTGTGAAATTCTTGGAATGGATGTACTGGATGCTCTCAGATCGGGTACAATCCCTACAAGAACAACGTTTTTCTTTATCTGGACTTTCTTTGCGTGATGCGTACTGGATGAGAATGATGGTGCGGAGAAAACCATCGATATACCAGCTTCGAAGTTCTTGGAATCAAACGGAAGAAATAGAGTATGGGATGGATGCAGCTCTTGCTCGCCAATTGTATGAACGGATTCATCAAGATTTTGTTTTTTGTGATCATGGGAAAAGTGTTTCCTTTGATCTTACGTATGCTCGAGAAAAGAATTTGGTGTATGGAACGGAATATTGTCAGGAAGGTTTGGTCGTTGGATATGTAGATCGTATTCTTATCGCGTGGGAGGGGGTGCATTTTGATGCCGATATTTCTGAGCTTAATGCAATGTATGACCGACTTGTACGTGATGAAGACGTTCCATTGTTTCACGAGGAGGCAGTGGATTTTGAGAATCTTCTCATCCGTTTGAAAATACAATTTCTACTTCGCTTGGACTGGGAACGTACGTTGGTTCAGGTCATTCGGCTTGCAAATAGATTTGATGAATGGATGGAGATCAATCGTTTTCGTGTTATTTTTGGAGTTCAGGCAGACAAGATCGTGGTTCCGGAGCCTCAAAGTGTACGTGAATATCTTGCGCTTGCTTCCTTTTTTTATTGGTTTTCCAATGATAAAGATGAGGCGAATGACCT
>NYTD01000282.1 GCA_002683315.1 Deltaproteobacteria bacterium
AAAAACCTTCAATGCAAAATTGTCGCTACGAAGACCGTTTCCGTGTATGCAATCAATGAAATGGAGAAGTGATGATTTTTCATAATCGGTATTGCATGGAGCTACCTCAAGACCCCAAACAGTATCTTCGAACGTGCCGTCAGGTATATGAAGCATGTTACACGTTGACCGAGGCGAGTCCTGTATCGAATCCTTCGTTGGTGATCCATTCTCCAGAAGTGGCGCACATGTTGGGAATGAGTCCAGATTTCTGCATCAGCCAAGAATTTGTTGAGGCCTTCTCGGGAAATAAACTCCTTGATGGAATGATGAGCTACGCATCTTGTTATGGAGGGCATCAATTTGGCAATTGGGCTGGTCAGCTCGGTGATGGTCGAGCAATCTCTCTTGGAGAACTGGTGCATGAAGGACAATCCTATGAGCTTCAGCTCAAAGGTGCTGGCCCCACTCCATATTCTCGTATGGGTGATGGTCGTGCGGTATTGCGATCTTCAATTCGTGAGTTTTTATGTTCAGAAGCGATGCATCATCTTGGTGTTCCGACAACAAGAGCTCTTTCTCTTGTTCTGACAGGAGATCGTGTATATCGAGATATGTTTTATGATGGAAATGCCCGTCCTGAGCCCGGAGCGATTGTTTGTCGTGTTGCTCCAAGTTTCTTGCGATTTGGAAGTTTGGAAATTTTTCATTCACGTCGCGATACCCAAACACAAAAAAAGGTATTGGATTTTCTTCTTCGTCATCATTATCCACAGTTTTCTCAGCTTCCTCCAAAAGAAGCGTATTGTGCGATGTTTCATTCATTGTGTGAAAAAACAGCACATATGGTCGTTCAGTGGATGGGTGTTGGTTTTGTACATGGTGTAATGAATACCGACAACATGTCGATGCTTGGTTTGACGATTGATTATGGACCTTATGGTTGGATAGACAATTATGATCCATCATGGACCCCAAATACCACAGACTTTATGCAGCAGCGCTATGCGTTTGGACAACAGCCGAGTATGGCGCTGTGGAATCTGGAAAAATTAGCCAACGCCATATATCCACAAATAGAAGACGCGAAACCTTTGGAAGATGCGTTGCAGTATTATGTAGACTATTTTGAGCGCTCATATCGTGATTTGCGTATGAAAAAGATTGGACTTCACGAAGAATATCCCGAAGATAAAGAGATATTGCTTTCTTTGAATCGTGCTTTACAAAGTACGGAAGTCGATATGACACTATTTTTTCGTGGTTTGTCACGTTGTAAGAAAGATGTAGACGAGCGGGCATCGCAGCAAATACTGATGGAGCCTGTGTGTGATTCTCTGTATCGTTCCTCAACTGATGAATTGCTTTTATGGATGCGAAGATATCAAAAACGTCTCCAAAAGGAATCGATGCCAGATGTGGAGCGCGCCAAGCAGATGAATCGTGTAAATCCAAAGTATGTTTTGCGAAATTATCTGGCGCAGCAGGCGATTGAAAAATCCGAAGAAGGAGATCATTCTTTGGTGCATACGCTGTTGGATGTTATGCGAAATCCATTTGAAGAACAGTCCCAATATGAAGATTTTTCCCAAAAAAGGCCGGAGTGGGCACGAAATAAACCGGGTTGTTCGACTCTTTCTTGTAGCTCGTAAATATTGGAGAGAATAATTTGGTTTCTTGTTTTTCGTCGGATACGATACTGTATCTTTTTGGGGAGACTGTATGAAAAGAATTGGAATGATGGTGTTGTTGTGGGCATGTTCTCCTGCAAACAATGACAAAGCTCAATTAGACAGCATTACAGAAGATTCTGGGTCTCAGCCGGACGAGCCCTCAGGAGAGCCCAGTGCTTCTCCAACATCAGAGCCGAGCTCTTCTCCAACATCAGAGCCGACTCTGGAGCCTTCCGAAGAGTGTTTGGCAGATGAACCAGAGAATTTGAGTGAGTGTGTCACAGATTTTATCAATTGTGGTGATGAGATTGTGATGAGTACCGAAGGTGGTACAACCTACTTTAATCGAGACAAATACATCGGATGGTATTCTCTTCCAGCTCATGAAGAGGATTATGAAGGAGCAGAGAGAGCGTTCTATTTTATTCATCCTGGTGCTGGGGCAGCTCAGTTTACGCTTGAAAGTCCATGTGAAAATACAGATCTGTTATATTTTCGCTTGATGGAAACCGAGTGTCCTGCGGATACATGTAGCTCATGTCAGCAAGATCATCAGCAATCGGCAAAGAGCCAATTCGAAGATGATGTGGTGCAGATATTCGATACCAATCCCAACACCTACGTTTTGATTGTTGAATCTCGAACAGGTGAACCTACCTCGTTTGTTCTTCGTGCAGAGTGTCCTTAGATTGGCTATAGTTCAGACGTGAAATTTGGAAGTGCGAGCTGTTCGATCAAGATGGTGTTCCATATTGGAAGCATCTGCTCGTGTGCATCGAAAATAAGTGGCATCTCCTCAGCACCCTGTTGTGAAAATCTCTGTTGATTCCAATCTTCTTCTGTGCTGTATGGAGGCCATACCAAAATATCGCCACACTGGAAACATATATTGATACTGGCAACGGGCTTTTCTTGCTCATTAAAGAAGACGACAGCATGTCTTGGAAACGCACATTTCGAAACTCTGAGTGTTCCTCCAAGTCTGTGTGTTAGCTCAAGAGCATCATGTGCCTGTTGTGTTGTTAGCTCTTTTTCTTGGGTGATGTTTGTGCTCCATACTCCTTCTTTGTAGGCGTATAGTTGTGCACGGGGACCGAATTCTTGTTGATTGAATGCATATGCTTTGGCGGTTTTCCATGGCGATGGTGGCCACGATTTTCGTAGTTCTTTGTTCATCATAGATGTGGGTGGTAGTGCATATGTCGGTTTTCGCTGTGGCGGATTGGTCGATACGATGGATTCTGGTTGCTTGGGTGTACAAGCGAAGATCAAAGAGATAAAAAACATGATTATGTCTGTGGTAGAGGTTCAAAATTTCGGACGGCCATATAACTTTTGGTCCATTTTCCTTGTGCATCACGAATGGTGATGGGTGGGGCATGTTCGAATATACAAGATCTTTTTTGGGCAACAAAAATAGAGATCGTGGGTGGAAGATCTGCACGGAATATTACATCTTGCCTCAAAGAGCAGTGTAGTCCTGACTCTTGGATACTTTGGAAGCCACGAGGATCTCCTGCAGCAAAGCATACGACAAAAATACCATCATCCTTAAGACGTAAAGATGCTGCTTTTGCATAGTCGATAATACTTCCTCTCAGTTCCATTCGACATGCGGCGCGTTGTGGATGTGGAGAGATGACTCCTTTATTTGTGGGGAAGTAGGGAGGAGATCCGGTTATGAGATCAAAGGTCTTTACACATAAATTCGGATTTCGAATATCACCACGAAGAGCCCGCACTCGTTGGTTTATTTCGTTGTGTGCAATGGTCTTTTGGGCGAGCTGATGTGAAATTTGTTGGGCTTCAATCATGGTAAGATGTGCATTGGGGAATCGAGATAGAGTGAGTAGTCCAACTGTGCCGATTCCTGCACCCAGATCAAGCAGTGTCTTGGGACATGGATGGCACTGTGATGCAATATATGCAGTGAAGATATCGTCGGTAGAAAAGCGATGTCCTTTTTTTAGCTGGTGTATCTCCCAATCATTTGTGAGTTGATCAAGGGTGATGTCTTCTGGGTTGAGATCTGCAATATCTATTTCTGCAATGGAATAACTCATGGTTCGTGGCTCCATTGGGAACGTATATTTCGATCGGCGCAGCTCAATTCTCCCAATCTCCAATCAAGAGAAAGCCAGTATTGACCATCTTTGCTGTGGCCGGAAAAACTTCGGCTTTGATCGGAATAATGCCGCGCAAGATAGGTTTGCATGTTATCCCAATCACTCTTTGATCCGATTAGTACTTCAGCCCACGCATGAGCGCCATCTTGACACTCCCCATGAACGATTCGAGGCGTTCCTCCGATGGCGCCGATCAAAGAAGCCATGACAATAGAGAAGTCATCGCAGTCTCCGGCGAATCCAACCGCAATGCTTCGCGATGCCAAAGACAAGTAGTCAGCACCGGTTCTCGTGGGATCGTTGACATATTTCCATTGATCGGAAATATAGGTATGGATGGTAGCGATTTGCGCGAGTCCCTCTTTTGTTGGAACACCTCTTTTTCTAGATTGATGATACGAACCTGGTTTATTACTGGCCAAATGAACTGCGAGATCACGTACACATGGAGCGGCAAGCTCCACGGCGTTTTCGTATCCGTATATGCGCTTATCTTGTGATCTGGCTCCCACGCACCATGTGTCTGCAGGTTTTTTTTGATTGAGCTTGTTTAGCTCGTCTTGAAATCGTTCATTTTCTTGACGAACTTGTTCGGCTTTGGCCTTATCTTTTTCAAGTTTGGCTATGCGCTGTTTTAGCTGATCGATGAGGGTTGTTTTCTCTTCATCTTTTGTATTTTCATCGTTTACTACATTTTCAATGTATTCTTGAACTTTTGGGTCTTTTCGATAGCGTTCATCTATTTTTTGAATGGCCAATTTGGTTGCTTGAGATGCGGTAGCATATCCTTCTTTGATGGAAAACGTGGTTTCATCGTTTTGAGGTACCAATCCCATTGTATTGAGACCAGCGAGTGCGCCATAGGGAAGAAAAACAATGAGTACAAGTTGCGCGACGACATTGACCTTTTTCAGGGTGCTTAGGCGAACACCGATAAGCAAGATTATAATGCCCACAATAAAATTAAGGGATTTGTGCTCCAGATATGGAAGAGACATGAGGCTCTCTTGCACAGTGGAGAGAGTTTTGGTTTGAAAGGTGGTGAATATTAGCGGTGCCGAAGCAACTAGCGCAATGGTTGTTGGTAAGAGTAAACGAGAAGGGCCAAAAAGAATTCGTAGTGCAAGAGCGACAAAAGAGAGAAATACAAGAAAGTCAAGAGAACCATATTCGCCCATCGTATCTTGTAAAAGCAGTTGTGGCTGATCCCATCCAAAGTAAAATAGCAAGACGGGGAGCAGCAACAAAAAACCCAAAAAACCGACATATTGAAATAGGGTTCCCAAACATCCTGCGCTTTCTTCTTTCTTTTCTTCCATCATTGCCTCCGTTGATTTTGATGACAGATCTGGTCACATACACATCCAAATACACAACAAAGGACTTATTTCATCAACGGAGCCTGCGCGAAATATTTTTGTGCCAAAGACCGTTTGGGTTTTTGTGTGGGTAGGTCTTGGGGCCACACTCGAAATTGATCGGGGTGTTTGAATCGAGGGAGTTGGGTCAAGAGATGTTCTTGTATTGTGGAAAGCGAGACACTTCCTTTGATAAGAGCGACCGGTCTTTTTCCATATTCATGATGGTCGATGGCCAAAACCAGTGCAGCTTCCACGTCAGGGAGATCGCATAGGCAGCGCTCGATCTCTTCGGGATGGATGTTCTCTCCACCAGAGATAAACATTTGGTCACATCGTCCGAGGACGACAAGTCTTCCTTGGTCATCGATGATGCCTTGATCTCCGGTGTGGAAAAAACCGTCTTGATCGAAAGGTAGGTGGAGAGATCCATTTTTGAAGTAGCCCAAGAACAAAGGTGTTCCACGTGCACAGATTTCTCCTGATGTGCTGATGCGTATGTCCCATCCTTGTAGGGGATATCCAGCTGTTTGCAATGTTTCTGCTGGGGCTTCCGGTGGAGTTGTGCACAGCTGAGATCCAAGCTCGGTCATTCCATATGTGGTGTGTACAGGGAGGTGAGAAGCTTGTGTGATGAGCTCGTTTGGAATGGGGCCACCGCCGACAAGCACACCTTTCAGACAGGAAAGATCCATATTTGATTCTTGCAAGAGCCGATAGAGTTGGGTGGATACAACCGAGATGTGGGTGATGTTATCGGATTGAATTTGTTCGCCTAGCGATTGTTTTTTGTTTCTCGGGATCCATGTAGCACCGGCCAAAAGGGTTCGAAATGCGATGGCCAATCCTCCGATGTGCCACAGAGCGAGTGATTGTAGCCATCGGTCTTCTTTGGAAAGCGAAATATTTCGGTTGCTCGCCTGTGCACTTGCGAACAGTGTGTGCAAAGAGTGGGCAACGGCTTTGGGTTGATTGGTGCTTCCCGAAGTAAACAAGATGACGGCGATGCGGTCAAAATCTGCTTGATGTCGTGAACTGGGTATAGCGGGTGCTGGTGTATGGGAAAAAACATGGGTAGCCCCAACTTGTGTGCATCGGTGCATAATGACATCATCAGGATCGCGGTCGCTGAGAAGGACGGCCGTGCATTGATGTCGTGCGATACCCCATATCCATGCAAAGAGGCTCATTGGATCCATTGCTCGAAGGGCGATGGTGCTTCCTTGTGGGATGTTTTGTTCGCACAAGAAAACGCGAACGCCTTCGGATAGGCACAAAAGCTGTCGTTGTTGATGGTTCATGTCGATCGGTCAATATTGGTGAAAGGTGGTTTATAGCTAAGAAGATTCTTTTTGTGCTCCAGCTTTGATGGGATCAAACCCTTGGGGCCACTGCGTTTTTTCATCAAAGGAGGCATCATGCAAATGTGCTCTCGTGAGATTGGCTTCACGCAGATCGACACATGAAAATGTTGCATTCCTTAGGTTTGCCTCGGTTAGGTCAGCATCTTTGAGAACAACATCCCAGAAATGGGTAAGACTAAGGTTTGCACCCGATAAGTTCACACCTGTTAGATCGACTTCGATTATCGATTCATCACTTAGATTTACGCCACTCAGATCGAGGTTATCCACATGCTTCTGTGAATCGTTCAAAAAGAAAAAATTTAGCTCTAGATCTTGATAGTTACGACTTCTTAAGTCCATATTGGAAATTTGAGGAGAAGGTCTTTTCCAGTGTTCTTCAAACCAGATATCTGTGATTGATATCTTCCCAAAAGGAGTATGGATGATGATCTCACTTAGGTTTTCCAGCTCTTCAGCGGAGTATACCCCACGCACAAAGTCCAAGCTGATGACGTTTTTTTGGGATATTGCATGCATCGTAAAGTAGGCATGTCCCGCATTAACACTGGTATATTCAAGATTTGATTCAGAGCAGAAAGAGTCACGGAGTTCATCGATTGATTGGGGATTGTCATTCAATTCTCGGTACCAAAAATCTTGGAATAGCTCTTCTTGTGCCTCTTTAAGGTATTTTTGCTCTGGGTAGAGATCTTCAATATATCTTTCTTCTGCTCTTTTTATGAGTGTTACAGGAAGGAGTTTGTGGTAGTGAAAGCCTCCTATTTCGACATAATCATCCAGATTCGTATTCTCATCGTATGATGAAATTATGAGTGGATTGATTGCATCCAAGATATCTTCTAAGTCCATATGTACACTCCAAAGCGATGCACTACTATGTTTATAGCTTGTTTTTTCATGGTTTTTGTACACAACACTGAATTTCGCTATATGATGTAAGATGATTCATTTGGGATGTGTTTCATGGTTGTTTGAAAGGAAAAGCCGACAAAAACCTACAACCCAACAAACAGTCAACAATCAAGTTTGTC
>NYTD01000283.1 GCA_002683315.1 Deltaproteobacteria bacterium
CCACCTTGAGCAGCACCCCCAATATGGAATGTTCTCATCGTAAGCTGTGTACCAGGCTCTCCGATTGATTGCGCTGCGATTACACCAATAGCTTCACCTACATTTACTATTCGACCTCGAGCAAGATCTCGGCCATAGCATTTAGCACAGATTCCCCAGCCCATTTCACAACGAAGAACGGAGCGTAGCTTTACATGCTGAATATCAGCTTGCATAATCTTATTGACATTCCACTCATCAAGCATCTCACCACGGTGAAGAAGAACACCGTCACCAATCGGAGCAGGAATATCTTCAGCCAAAAACCTACCGAGGATTTTTTCTTCTAGACCTGACTTCTTTTCTTTGAACACAAGGAGATCATACTGAATACCAGCTTCTGTTCCACAATCATCTCCTGTTATGATTACATCTTGCACGACATCAACCAAACGACGGGTAAGATACCCAGAATTCGCTGTTTTCAATGCAGTATCGGCCAAACCTTTACGAGCACCGTGTGTAGAGGTAAAGTACTGAAGAACAGAGAGACCTTCTCGGAAGTTTGCTGTAATCGGTGTTTCGATAATCTCACCATTGGGCTTTGACATTAGTCCCCGCATACCAGCAAGCTGACGTATCTGCGTTTGAGAACCACGAGCACCAGAATCAACCATCATATAAATAGAATTAAACGATGGTCCTTCTACTATTGTTCCATCCTGAAGTTCAAATGACTCTACTGAGATCTCTTTGATAAGATTTTGTGCAACAGTATTGGTTGTGTTTGTCCATAAATCGACAACATGATTGTACTTTTCATTTTCAGTCAAGTAACCATTATTAAACCGGCTTTGGTACTTAAGTACCTCTTCCTCTGCTCTTTGAATGATTTCACGCTTACTGTCTGGAATCTTCATATCATCTATACAGATGGAGATTCCTGCTCTCGTAGACATAGAGAATCCCATTCCCATAACGGCATCGGCGAATAGAACCGCGTCTTTTGAACCACATTCTCGATAACAAAGATCGATTACATTCCCCAATGCTTTCTTGCCAAGATCTTTATCAACATGATGAAATGGTATCTGCTTTGGTACAATACTATAGAAGAGTACTCTACCTACTGTTGTATTGGTGATGTACTTTCTCGCTTCCCAAGCTACTTGCCCTCTGTATCCAAGAATACCGGCAGGAGCTGAAACAACATTTAGGCGATCTTTATATTTTTCTCGCAAGACCTTAATCGCTTCTGCAAGTACTTGGACTCGCACTGCTGAACTCATACGTACATCAAGAACAGGCTTATCATCTTCCATAGCACATTCAACATCAATGTTTGCAATCACACGACCTCGTACCGTATAACAACGTGCTCTCCAACTAATCTGAATACCATGACCTACAAGATGGGATGGTTCATATGTTCCATTAAGAACTTCAAGCGCTGTTACACCTTCACTACCGGTGCTTAATGCAGACAATGAATCTTTTTTATCATTATCTTGAGAGTACAAAACACTTGCAAAATTAATCTTATCGTCGTAGTTTTGAACCTCTTCTTCTACTCTAAGCAACTGTAGATGTACTTCACATCCGTCCATAGGCTCATAACCTGGTCCGCCTACAGAAAGCATGCCCAATCCAGCGACATCAATTTCCATTGAAGAATTCTTAACTTGATTGATCTGCCCACGATGTATGTGAAAGGTCGAGTAAATACGTCTTGTCTTATCTACCCCAAAGATAAAGTGCGTTTCTCCAAGATCTCCAAGAGTATCAGCAATGTAGCGTTCAAAGTTGTGTATATCCAAACGCACTGAAATAGGAGCTTGCAAATGAACTTCATTATTATCATATGCAGCTTGCACCTCTGCTATAGAAGAGAACATTCTTCCTTCACCTTTGGATCCTCGTCGTGCTCTTGTCATATAGTAAATACCAAGAACAATATCTTGAGAAGGCAGAATAATCGGACGACCATCAGCTGGACTAAGAATATTATTGGTTGACATCATTAAAACGCGTGCTTCTATTTGCGCCTCAATAGAAAGAGGAAGATGAACCGCCATCTGGTCACCATCGAAGTCCGCATTAAACGCAGAACAGACCAATGGATGTAAATTAATCGCTTTTCCTTCTGTCAAAATCGGTTCAAATGCTTGAATACCAAGACGGTGAAGAGTCGGAGCACGATTCAACATAACAGGATGTTCTTTGATGACTTCATCAAGGATATCCCAAACTTTATCATCCTTGCTCTCTACTGCTTTTTTCGCATCTTTGATGGTCTTCGCAAGCTCTTTCTTTTGGAGCTTATGATAGATAAATGGCTTGAACAGTTCTAAAGCCATTCTCTTCGGTAATCCACATTGGTGTAAACGAAGTTCTGGACCAACAACAATTACAGAACGACCAGAATAATCTACACGCTTTCCAAGAAGATTCTGACGGAATCGACCATTCTTTCCTTTCAACATATCGCTGAGTGAACGAAGAGGTCTCTTGTTTGGACCAGAGAAAGTCTTTCCTCGACGACCATTATCAAAAAGAGCATCTACTGACTCTTGGAGCATTCGTCGTTCATTTCGTATAATAATTTCTGGAGCGGCTAACTCATTGAGTTTTCGCAAACGATTGTTTCTATTAATAACGCGACGATATAAATCATTGAGATCACTCGTTGCAAAGCGACCTCCATCAAGTGGAACCAACGGACGAAGATCTGGTGGAATAACAGGAATCACCTCAAGCATCATATACTCTGGACGATGATCTCTTGATACTTCCCCATCTGGACCAAGAAAGGCTTCTAGAACTTTTAGACGCTTTGTAAATCGTCTTTGATTTGCTGCAGATAGAGGATCTAGAGCAATATCCCTCAATTGCTGTCGAAGCTTTTGTACCTCACCAGCTATATCCATATTTTTAAGTCGATCACTAATTACTCGACCACCCATACCAGCTTTAATAACATCTGGAGTATCTGAAAAAATCTCATCAAGAAGATAATGCTCATCTTCGGATATAATTACCCCAACTGCCAGATTTTTTAATAGGTCTCGATGTGCCTTCAATTCTTCAAGTTCAACTTTCGGAAGTTCTTTCTCTTTACGACAGGTGTCGTATTTTGCCGCATACTCTTCAGCACGTTCTTTCACAACTTCTTCATTTAACTCAGAGATCATAAATGCTTCACAATACAAAACATTCTCAAGATTTCGTAGTGAGACATCCAAGAGGTTTCCTATTCTACTTGGCAAGCTCTTCATAAACCAAATGTGTGCCACTGGATCTGCAAGTTTTATATGCCCTGTTCGCTTACGTCTCTCTTTTGATAGAGTGACTTGAACACCACATTTTTCACATGTAATATTTCGATGTTTTTGTCTCTTGTACTTTCCACAAAGACATTCCCAATCCTTAACAGGACCAAAAATACGTGCGCAAAACAAGCCTTCCTTCTCTGGTTTGAATGTTCGATAGTTAATCGTTTCTGGCTTTTTTACTTCTCCACTAGAATTAAAAATAATGTCTTTGGGAGAAGCAAGACCAATCTTTACGACTTTGATTTTGCTCGGATCATCTACTTTATCTTGTGTATTATACTGTGACACGCTTATCTCCGGATAATATGAAATACTAAATTTTGTAATCTTTTTGGTAACTTTCTATTTTTATAAAGATGTCTTTATCAAAAGACATCTTTCTTGTCATCGAGCTCTACTTTTAATGCCAAAGCCTCCAATTCTTTAATAAGGACATTGAAACTCTCAGGAAGTCCTGCTTTCAGTTCATTTTCCCCTTTGACGATTGATTCATACATTCGCGTTCTGCCTTGTACATCATCTGACTTGACTGTAAGGAATTCTTGAAGCGTATATGCTGCTCCATATGCTTCAAGAGCCCATACTTCCATCTCACCGAGACGCTGACCACCAAATTGTGCTTTACCACCAAGAGGTTGTTGGGTAACAAGAGAATATGGTCCAATACTCCTTGCATGAATCTTTTCATCAACAAGGTGATGGAGTTTGAGGACATACATTACACCAACATTCACACGATTTTCAAAGGGCTCGCCTGTTCTTCCATCATATAAAACGGTTTTACCATCTTCATCATATCCAGCAAGACGAAGGCCTTTTCGAATTCGATCTTCTCGTACTCCGGAGAACACAGGCGTTGCTACCGTAATCCCATTCTTATACTTCGCAGCAAGTTCCTTGAGTTTTTCATATGAAGCATCCTTGAGAAATTCTTCCATATCACCTGTTTTTTCATACACGCTGAGAAGATACTCTCTTAATTCTTCTCGATGATTGGAGATTGAAGTATCATATTGCTTCAAAAGTCCTTTGTTATCTTTTTCTTGTAGGAATGCTACTATCTCATCAAGAGATGCCGATGCAAGATGCTCTGGAAGACTCTCTTCGTTCTCTAAAGCACTTTTTATCTCTCCCAATATCTCGCGCTGCTTCTCTTCAATCATACTTTGAATCCGTACACCCATTCCTCGAGCTGCCCAGCCAAGATGAGTCTCTAAGACTTGACCAACATTCATACGAGAAGGAACACCGAGAGGATTGAGAACAACATCAACAGGTGTTCCATCTTCAAGATATGGCATACTTTCTACTGGCATAATACGCGAAACAACACCCTTATTTCCGTGTCGACCCGCCATCTTATCACCAACTTGAAGCTTTCTTTTTATGGCAATATAAACTTTGACCATTTTAATGACACCAGGATTCAGTTCATCACCTTTCGACAATCTACTTTTCTTTTCTTCAAATCGAGCTGAAACATCATCCACACGTTCTGCAACTTGGTCTGCAATAGACCAAATATTTGCTTCAATAGCAGGTCCTTTTTCTTGGTCTGCGATTGTCAAGTTGGAGAATTCTATGAAGGGAATACCTTTCAAATTTTCTGCCGTGTACTCTTCCCCTGTTTCAATCAACACTTCATCATCAACGATTACATCCATATCGGCTTTTTGACCTTGAATCATCTTTGCCATTTGACGCATTGCGGACTGTTGAATAATTTTGATGTTTTGCTGAAGATCTCGATCGATTTTTTGACATGTTTCGTCTTTGATTTCCAAAGCACGAGAGTCCATCTCAATCCCTTCACGAGCAAAAACTTGGGCACCCATAACAACACCTTGAACACCTGGTTTTGCTTTTAGGGATGTGTCTTTTACATCTCCGGCTTTTTCACCGAAAATCGCACGAAGAAGTTTCTCTTCTGGTGAAAGCTGGGATTCTCCTTTCGGAGTGACTTTCCCAACAAGAATATCGCCTTGCTTCACAAAAGAACCAACCTTGATAATTCCTGCTTCATCCAAGTTTTTCAAAGCATCCTCATTTACATTCGGAATATCTCTGGTGATCTCTTCTTTTCCAAGTTTGGTGTCACGTGCAGACACTTCGTACTCTTCAATATGAATGGAAGTATACACATCATCTTGCACAAGACGTTCTGAAAGAAGAATCGAATCCTCAAAGTTGTATCCTTGCCATGGCATAAATGCTACGATTACATTTTGACCAAGAGCAAGCTCCCCAATCTCAGTAGCTGGACCATCCGCAATTATTTTCCCTTCTTCTACGCGATCCCCAATATTTACAAGAGGTCTTTGATTAATGCATGTATTCTGATTGGAACGACGGAACTTTGTCAAATTGTAAATATCGACATCTCCACCAATGCTACCACTCTCTGCATCAGCATGAACAACGATTCTTGTTGCATCAACATCTGTAACAACACCATTTCTTCGGGCTGTTGTTGTCACTCCAGCATCACGTGCTACAAATGCTTCCATGCCAGTACCGACCAACGGAGCTCTAGACTTGATTAACGGAACAGCCTGACGCTGCATGTTTGCTCCCATCAACGCACGGTTCGCATCATCGTTTTCTAGAAAAGGAACCAAGGAAGCAGCCACCGAAACCATCTGGTTTGGACTAACGTCAATAAGGTGTACGTCTTTGGGCTCTACGATTTTAATATCTCCATCTTGACGAACAATAACGCTTGAAGCGGTAATCGTATCTCCTTCCATTGGAATGGCCGCTTGAGAAATGGTGTACCCTTGCTCATCAAGCGCAGAATAAAATGCGCTATCATCTGTTACTTTACCATCAACACAATTTCGATATGGAGTTTCAATAAATCCATATTTGTTTACTCTTGCGTACGAGGCCAAACTCGCTATCAAACCAACATTTGGGCCTTCTGGTGTTTCTACCGGACAGATTCTACCATAGTGTGTAGCATGAACATCACGGACCTCATTACCAGCGCGCTCACGGGTTAGTCCTCCTGGCCCAAGTGCACTCAAACGCCGTTTATGTGTGATTTCAGAAAGAGGATTCGTTTGATCCATAAACTGAGATAGCTGAGAAGCACCGAAGAATTCCTTGATAATGGCAGTAACTGGTTTTGCATTGATTATATCGTTGGGAGCCATATTCGCTATTTCACCAAGACTCATTCTCTCTTTGATCGCTTTTTCCATTCGTACCAGTCCGATACGAAATTGATTCACCAAAAGCTCTCCTACAGAGCGAACTCGACGATTTCCAAGATGGTCAATATCATCTATTTCTGCACCTTCTCTTCGTCCTTTCAAATCATACAAATGACGAATCACACGAAGCAAATCCTCATGTTGAAGAGTTCTATGATTTTCATCAGGACATACTTCTTGTTCTCTTTCTTTTTTCGTATAGAGACGTTGATTCACTTTGATACGTCCGACGATCGAAAGGTCATAGCGATTGGGATCAAAGAGCATAGATTGAAAAGACTTTTCTGCTGTTTCAAGATTAGCAGGATCAGAGGGTCTCATCTTCTGAAAGATCTCCAAAATAGCCAAGTCTCGATCGGAATAATCTTTATCTTCACCATTTGGATTACGACGTCTTTCTTCAGCTTCTCTTTTTTCCCGCAGAACCAAAAGTTTCGCAGACTCTGTTTCGAAAGCACTTCGAAGAGAATCATCGGTAAAAACACCATCGATGAACAAAACAGGGAAATCTTTTACACCTTCTTCTATGGATTTTTCTACAACATCTAGTGTTAATGCTGTGTTAAACGGAATAACGATCTCTCCATCTTCATTAACGATATCAGATGCTGTGTAGAGAAATGGTTCAGATGAACGGACGATCTCTGTTATATCTGAAGGAAGATCAATTACTTGATGCTCATCTTCTTTTCCCAGAACTGTATACCGTTCAGAATGAAAGCGATTGAGTTGCTTCATATGAGAGATGTTATTCTTGAGGAATTTTTTACCCTTTTTGATCGTTTTTTTGCTGTTTCTTCCTCGAAGAGAAACTTCATATTTATAATCAAA